>CAYNIK010000347.1:0-1920 GCA_964397145.1 uncultured Limnohabitans sp. | reverse complement strand
AAGCCTGTTTTCGCCAAAAAATCATACCAAGGCAATGGCGTCTCGAAGGCCTCCAGCATTCGTGGAATACCCAAGCCAATGTACGTGTATGCCCCAGAGAGGTACACAATCCCTGCAACCAGGAATCCGCCAATCAGTGGCCGGAGCGGGGGATAGGAAATGCTACTGAAAAGCCGACTTACCCCATGACTTGCCTCCACAAAGAGGCGAGCTGCCAGGCCAAAGGCTATCCCTGCGGGGATCATCCAGGCCAAGTTGATCAGGGTAAAGGGAGCTACCTCAGGAATAAGGTATGCCGTATGTCCAATGCCCCAGACCCAATCGCAAACCCAATAAGCTGTAAATGCAGACCAGAAAGCAGGGAAAATGGAGTTAGGATCTATTTTTCGGCGAAATACCCATTCTAGAGAAAATACCGCCCCTGCCAAGGGAGTGCCAAACACCGAGGCAAATCCCCCAGCAACACCACAAATCAGGAGCGTTCTGCCCGTATTCGCATCCAAGGACCAACGCTTGCCTAGTTGTGCCGCTAAGGAAGCGCCCATTTGCACGGCTGTCCCTTCCCTACCCGCCGAGCCCCCAAAAAGATGGGTAATCAAGGTGCCGAACAAAACAAATGGAGCCATCCGTAAGGAGAGGGTCGGTTGGGGGGTATAGATCCCCTCCAAGATCAAATTGTTGCCTCTTTCTACGCCAGACCCGTATCGGTAGTAGCAGTAGCCAATCCCAAATCCTGCCAGAGGCAAGAAGCCTATAAGCCAGAGGTGGGCATCACGAACCTGGCTTACCCAATCTAAGGAAAGCAAAAAAATGGCAGAGGCCGAGCCTGACAAGGTTCCGACACATGCGCCAATGGCAACCCAAAAAAGAAGATTTTTAAGCAAGATAATCGAAGATTAAGAACCCTTTAGGTACAAAGAAAAGGGGATTTGAATGATTTCTAGAAGCAAGAAATACATTTTTCAGCCTGCTTTTTACATTTTTAGGACATAAATAGCCCCAGCAGCAACCAATTGCCGTGCAAATGAGTTATCCACAAAATACGCGTTCATGAAAAACATTCTCATCACTGGAGGCTCGGGACTGGTCGGGAAGCAACTTACTGCCTTACTGGAGCAAAAAGGGTATGCAGTGGCTTGGCTTAGTAGAAAACCACAGCAGCGACCCCATTTTCTCTGGGACGTGGCGCGACAGGAAATAGATCCACAAGCCCTAGAATGGGCCGATGCCGTGGTGCATTTGGCCGGTGAAGGGGTGGCAGAAAAGCGCTGGACGGCGGAGCGAAAGCAGGCCATTCTTCGCTCGCGAACAGAAAGCACCGCCCTGTTGCACCGAGCGATACAGCAGGCAACAGACAAGCCAAGCACCTTTATTTCTGCTTCTGCAGTGGGCTTTTATGGTTTTGACACCGGTGCTACCCTAGTGGATGAAAACGGACCTTCGGGCACCGATTTTTTGGCAGAAGTGGTAGTAGCCTGGGAAAAAGAGGTAAAAAAGATTGAAGCCTTACCTCTCCGGTGCGTCATTCTCCGAATAGGAATCGTCTTGGATGCGCAGGGAGGAGCCTTAGCCGAAATGCTCAAGCCCCCTGTGGCTGCACCTTTGGGTTCCGGTGCACAGTGGATGAGTTGGATCCACGTAGAAGACCTGGTTCGCCTATTTGTTTTTGCACTTGAAAAAACCACCCTTCAGGGCATTTACAACGCCGTGGGGCCTAATCCCTCCACCAACCAGCAACTCACCAAGGAAGCTGCCGCGGCAAAGGGCAAACCCTATATTGGAATCGGGGTGCCTGGATTTGTACTGAAGTTGGTCTTGGGAGAAATGGCTGCTATGGTCCTGGGCGGCAATCGCGTGTCTAGCCAAAAGATTCAAAAGGCAGGCTTTGAATTTGAATTTCCAGAGTTGAAGCAGGCGCTA
>CAYNIK010000346.1:0-1923 GCA_964397145.1 uncultured Limnohabitans sp. | reverse complement strand
CTAGGGGAAGCAGGGGAAGAAAAAATCACCGATTCAACGGTCAATTATGCATTAGGATTTTTATCTGGCATCTTGATTTACCTCTTCATATTCATTTATGGGAACCAGATCATGCAGGGAGTTATTGAAGAGAAATCTACTCGAATTGTGGAGATATTGGTTTCTTCCTTGCGCCCATTCCAATTGATGATGGGAAAAATTGTGGGGATTGGCGCAGTAGGCTTGACACAATTCCTAATCTGGGTACTTCTGGTAAGTACACTCTCCACGGTAGTGATGGGTGTTTTGGGCATGCAAATGCCCCAGCAGCAAGCCATGGAAATGGCTAATCCTGAGTTGATGGCGGCATCTCCTAATACAGGGCAGCTGGGAGAAATCCTTCAAGTCATTCATGGAATTGACTTCGTAACTCTTGTTGCAGCGTTTGTTTTTTATTTTTTGGGAGGCTACTTGTTGTACGGAGCCTTATTTGCAGCAGTGGGATCGGCAGTAGATGCTCCTTCGGATGCCCAGCAATTTATGTTTCCCATCACCATTCCCTTATTAATTGGGTATATGGGATTGTTTGTTTTTGTACTTCAAGATCCAAGCAGTACCACATCCTTTTGGCTTTCCATTATTCCACTTACTTCTCCGATTGCGATGATGGGCCGGATAAGTTATGGGGTTCCCTTTTGGGAACTAGGGTTATCCATGGGCTTGCTGATTTTGGGATTTTTTGGGACTACTTGGATAGCTGCTAAAATTTACCGAATTGGGATTTTAATGCATGGAACAAAACCTTCCTATAAGGTGCTCTGGAAGTGGTTGCGAAGCAGTTATTAATTCCAGTTTTTCCTCGTCAATAGGTTGGGAAATTACTTTTCAGGACAGTAAAATTTCTATAAAAACCTTATTTTTTTGGTGCTAGAGATACTTTAATTTCCTTTCTTTAGTTACTAGTTGTATACACCTAGTCTTGCGCATGAACAATAGGTTGCCCGATTTGACTTCAATCGACTTCTATCAAAACAAAAAGTTAGTCAAGTGGCTGATCTTTTTGATTTCCCTCTTGCTGGGTTTGGGGTCTATTGGGTATACCCAACGTTTGGTGGAGGAACTTCGGGAGCGCGAGGACAGACAAATACGCGTATTGTCTGCGGCATTAGACTATGCAGCGACTACCTCGGAGAACTTAACTTTTATCAATCAAGAGATCATTCAGCAGAATTATTCATTCCCCATACTCATGGTAGATGGGGAGGGTAATCCCATCGATTTTAGAAATATCTCCTTCAAAAACAGTAAGAATCAAGCCGACTCCACCCGAATTTTGGAAGAGGAGTTGCAGGAAATGCAAGAGGATTATCCCCCCATTATCTTGGAAGAGGCAGACATTCGAATTTATTACAGGAATTCTGCGCTGTTGACCAATTTGAAGTACTATCCCTACATTCAACTCGGGGTGATTTTCCTTTTTGGGTTGTTAGTTTATGTGGTATTTAATCAAAGCAAACTTTCAGAGCAGAATCGGGTATGGGCTGGGTTGACCAAAGAAACTGCACACCAACTCGGTACTCCGATCGCTTCGCTAATGGCTTGGATGGATTACTTGAAAAATTCGCCTGTTTGGGATGAAAACAAAGAGATTATTCAGGAGATGGATAAAGATGTGACCAAGCTCCGCGTGGTTACAGAGCGCTTTAGTAGCATCGGGAGTACTCCGGTGATTCAGCCAGAAAATGTCTTTCAGATTGTAGAAGAAGCAGTGTCCTACTTGAGGCCTCGCATTTCCACTAAAGTGGAATGGGAAATTCAATCCGACTCGAAGGACCTGATTGCACTGGTGAATAAGCCGCTTTTTGAATGGGTGATTGAGAATGTGTGTAAGAACGCCGTGGATGCGATGAAGGGAAAAGGCTTGCTTCGCCTTACTCTTTTCCA
>CAYNIK010000345.1:0-1926 GCA_964397145.1 uncultured Limnohabitans sp. | reverse complement strand
CAGTTGGGTATTGATTTCTGCCAATACTTTCTGGGCGAATTTTTCCGAAGGGCTGACTAGTACTACCTGAGAATCTACGCCATGCTCTGCTTGGGAGAGCAGGTCTGCCGCTACGAATGCAGGGATGGCCGATTCGTCTGCATAAATGAGCACTTCGGAAGGTCCTGCAGGCATGTCAATGGCAACGCCATATTTGGTGGCCTCTTGCTTGGCAGCAGTCACGTACTGGTTGCCCGGGCCAAAAATCTTATCCACTTTGGGAACCGATTCTGTCCCGAAGGTCAGCGCTGCAATGGCCTGAGCTCCTCCAATTTTCACCACCTTGGTTATCCCTACCAATTGGGCAGTGTAGAGGATGGCGGGATGGATTTCTCCTTTCCGGTTCGTGGGCGTGCAAAGTACCACTTCACGGCAGCCTGCAAGTTGGGCTGGGATGCCTAACATGAGTACCGTACTGAATAGTGGAGCTGTTCCTCCAGGGATATACAAGCCTACCCGTTGGATGGGAATGCTCTTTCTGCTGCAGGTGACTCCAGGCATCACTTCGAGCATAAGATCGGGCGATGCTTGAGCCGCATGGAATTTTTCAATATTGGATTTGGCTAGACCAATCGACTTGATGAGTTCGGGACTAAGTTGGGCCGCTGCGGCTTGGATCTCTTCCTGACTTGCAAGCAAGGAGTCTAGGTGTACATGGTCGTATTCTTGGGCAAACTTGCGTAAGGCCTTGTCTCCCGTTCGAGCCACTTTTTCAAAGATGGGCTTGATGATTTTCTTAATTTTTTTGGTTTGCATCGCTGGACGGGCCAGGTGCTTTTGCCACTTCTCAGGGCTGGGGTTCACGAGTAGTTTCATCTGTTGAAGTCTAGCGTATCCTTAAATAACCATTTTTTCGATGGGAACGACCAAGATGCCTTCCGCACCGGCGGCGCGTAGTTCGTCCATATTTTCCCAAAACTGATCTTCACTCAACACCGAATGCACCGAGGACCAGCCTTCTTCTGCCAGCGGTAAAATGGTTGGGCTGCGCATGCCTGGAATCAAGGCAATGATTTTGGGAAGGGAGGCGTTGGGTACATTCATTAGGACGTACTTATTGCTTTTTCCCGTTTGCACGGCATTGATACGGAAAAGGAGTTTGTCGACGATGCTTTTTTTCCAATCACTCAAGTTGCTGTTTCCGATGAGGACGGCTTCCGAAGTAAATACTTCTTCCACCTCTTTGAGTCCATTCATCATCAGCGTAGATCCAGAGCTGACGATGTCGCAGATTCCTTCAGCCAAGCCGATGCTGGGGGCGATCTCTACCGAACCAGAAATCTCGTGAATGGAGGCGTTGATTTGTTGGTCTCTCAGGTAGTCTCCAAGAATTTTGGGGTAGGAGGTGGCAATATTCTTTCCCTCAAAATAGCCGATGCCTTCGTAGGGTGTGCCTTTGGGGACGGCAAGTGCGAGTCTACATTTGGAAAAGCCCAACTTTTTGAGCAGAACCACTTCTTTATCTTTTTCGGCTACCTCATTTTGGCCTACGATTCCTAAATCCGCTACCCCATCCGCTACATAGCCAGGGATGTCATCATCACGAAGAAAAAGGAATTCGACGGGGAAATTGGTGGAGGTGGACTTGAGTTTGCCTGTTCCATTGTAAAACTTGATGCCACACTCTTTGATGAGGCTTAGTGAGTCATCGGATAGACGGCCACTTTTTTGAACGGCAATGCGTACAATCTGTTCCATAAGGAAATTTGAATGAATTCGAAACTAATTGAATAAAGGGGTGGTGACTGGCTGAATCCCTATCATCAGCGGCACCGGGGTGGGTGTATGTATCTTCCTCTCAAGAGGAATGATGGAAATGATGCAACAGGTGGTGCACCTGTGCTGGCAGAGAAAAAATAAGATTTGCTGCGTTTGATTTCATTTCGA
>CAYNIK010000344.1:0-1941 GCA_964397145.1 uncultured Limnohabitans sp. | reverse complement strand
GATTTAAGGCAGGGGCTTTGCGAGAAGCCTTACCCTCGGCTGAAGGCGAGTTTGTGGCGATCTTCGATGCCGATTTTGTACCGGATCCCGATTTTCTGATCAAGGCTTTGCCCTATTTTTCTTGCCCAGAAGTGGGTATGGTGCAGAGTCGTTGGACACATCTGAATCAGAATTATTCACTTCTGACTCAATTGCAGGCATTTGCCTTGGATGCTCATTTCTTGATTGAACAATCGGGAAGAAACCAGCAAGGGGCCTTTATCAACTTTAATGGAACAGCGGGGATTTGGAGAAAAGCGTGCATTCTGGATGCAGGAAACTGGGAGGAAGACACACTTACCGAGGATTTGGATTTGAGTTACCGTGCCCAACGAAAAGGATGGAAGTTTGTGTACCGACCCGAAATCGAATCCCCGGCAGAATTGCCACCAATTCTTTCGGCAATCAAATCCCAGCAATTTCGATGGACCAAGGGCGGAGCCGAATGTGCGATCAAACATGCAGGGAAGGTTCTCAAAGAAAATCATCCTTTGGGTATTAAATTTCATGCCTTTGCGCATCTGTTCAATTCCACCATTTTCATTGCGATACTTTTGACCAGCTTTTGTAGCATTGGGCTTTGGTGGGGGGTGCAGCTGCAGGTGATTTCGTTAGCCCTTTTTTGGGCTTCAGGTATTTCTATGTTTGGGTTTGTGCTGGTAGCTGCGGTCTACCTGACATCCTATCTTACCGCACAGCAATATTCTTGGACCTCTATTGTTGGAGCTTTGTGGAAGTTACCGCTCTTTTTTTCGGTATCCATGGGGCTAGCGCTACACAATTCCCAGGCGGTACTGGAAGGATTGACCGGTAAAAAATCCCCCTTTATCCGTACGCCTAAATTCAACCTGGAAGGAGGAACCGTTTCTCTTAATGCCAATGCCTACCGACTTCGGGTCTTGCCTATAAGTACCTGGCTAGAAGGAGGAATGGGTCTTCTGTTTGGAGTGATGGTTGTGTTGGGAATCGCCTATGGTAATTTTCTTTTTTTACCCTTTCATGGGCTTTTGGCATTGGGTTATAGTTTAGTGTTTATTTCCTCTTTCCGTACTCGTTAATGGATACCATGAATACCCCACCAATTGTGGATGTCATTATCCCTGCTTTCAATGAGGAGAAGTCCATAGCCAAGGTAATTGGGGATATTCCTGCACTCGTCCGTCATGTGGTAGTGGCCAATAATAATTCTACCGATCGAACCGCAGAGGTGGCGACAGCAGCGGGTGCTCAGGTGGTTTTTGAGGCTCAAAAGGGCTACGGTAAGGCTTGTTTGACCGCCATGGATTGGATCAAGCAGCAAGGAGTTCAGCCCGATATTTTGGTGTTTTTGGATGGGGATTACAGTGATTATCCTCAAGAATTGGAGTTGCTTATTGAGCCAATTACTGCAGGGAAGGCCGACCTAGTGTTAGGGTCTCGTGCTATGGGGGAGCGGGAAGCGGGTTCCATGACTTTTCCCCAAGTGTTTGGTAACGCGCTAGCCACTATGCTCATGCGCTGGATGTATGGAGCCAAATTTTCTGATTTAGGTCCTTTTCGGGCGATTCATTGGGGGAAACTTCTTGAATTGGGAATGGTGGATCAGAATTTTGGATGGACCATTGAGATGCAAATCAAGGCCCACCAAGCAGGACTCAGGTATCAGGAAGTGCCAGTACAGTACCGAAAGCGAATTGGTGTTTCTAAAGTGAGTGGTACGGTGAAAGGAGTGATTGGCGCCGGATATAAAATTATTTTCACGATATTTAAGTATTGGCGGCCCATTCGATAGCTGCTTCTTATTGTACCACTCTTGGCTTCCTGTCTCATGCAAAAACTCGCTAGATTAGTACTGCCTGTATCTTCATTCTTTTTTTTAGGGCTAGTTGGATTAGTTTCCTGTGCTCCAGAGAGTCGGGAGGG
>CAYNIK010000343.1:0-1942 GCA_964397145.1 uncultured Limnohabitans sp. | reverse complement strand
CCCGAACTGAATTCGATTCGGTATTTTTCCTTGAAAGGAACCCAAACGGACAACACCACCTACGCTACCTATAGCATCAAATTTCGCAGTCAAAGTAGCCTCTTGGTCTGGGGAGCACATGACTTCGTGTTGCTTCAACGCCCCTTTGACCCAACCAACTTCTCGGGCAAAACCTTGGCTTCAGGCACCGAACACCAGTGGTCCGCGATGGGCTTGGAATACAGCTCCAAACCACAAAGTGTTTTTACCTATGCCTTTAGTGCCCGAGTGGGCGGGTACTATGCGGATGGAAAGCGGCTCAACCTGACTACGGACCTGGGTTACCGCTTTCAGCCTTACGTGAGTCTGGCACTGAGCAGCAATTACAATTCCATTGACCTTCCCGCACCCTGGGGCAAAACCCAATTCTGGCTAATCGGCCCTAGAGTAGATGTGACCCTGACCAACACGGTATTTTTTACCACCTTTGTGCAGTACAACGAGCAGATCAAGAACATCAACCTAAATACGCGCTTTCAATGGCGGTTTAAACCTGCTTCAGACCTTTTTTTGGTGTATACCGACAACTACCTACCGGCCCCTTTCTTGATGAAAAACAGGTCGCTCGTCTTGAAATTCACCTACTGGTGGAATCCTTGAGTTAGTCGACCGAAATAGTTAGGAAAGTAGCTACTCCAAACAGCGGCCGAGCCCGAAGGAATTGACCATTTTCAAAACCAGCCGCAAGCTCTACGCGGAAGATTCGGAAGAGGTTATCTAGAGAATAACCAATTTCCGTGTAATGCGGTGAGTTTTGTGTCTTCAGGTAGTTGACAAAAATATTTTCCCGCACCCCAGAAAAGCGGAGCATGGGGAGCTGCGTAAAGATGAATTTACGGAATTGGTAGTGGGCAATGCTGGAGACATAGGATCCAGAGGTGCTGTAGCGGTAGTAGTCCATCACCCGGTAGTTGGAAGCCGCGCCCATGGAGGAGAAAAGCGTTCGATTCCCTCCAAAATGTTTGTAGTCTTGGAAAAACACCTGACGATTGTTGAGGAATGTACCTGCAGTGACATTGAAATCGAGTTTACCACTCACCCCAAAGGAAAAGGCATGCTTGATGGAGGCTTGCAGGTGATCAAAATCAGCTGCCAATTCTGAGGTGCTGAGTTGAGGCAGCGCTTTCTGGTAAGCAAATGAAATGAGTGGCGCACGTTCCAAATTGGGAATTTTTCGCCCGTTCCGTATGGAATAGGTGAGCCCAGGCCTCCAGTCCAAAATCGCTTGAATTTTTGCGACTTGATGATTGGAAAAAGCCAGATCTCCTGCTTCCACATTAAAAGGTCTATTGGAGGAATATTCTCGGGTGGTATTTTTCGAAAAACTATAATCCGTGGTATTTTCAAGTTGCCTCCTATCCGCCCAGAGGAAGGTCAGTTGATAGCTTAACGCAGGGGACTTGCGCTGTCCCCAAGTGGCTTGCACAAAATCTTGCTCGTATAACTTTAGGTAATTTCTTCGCGCAAAAAGCGAGTAAGAAGCATTGACTTGTTCCTGGATTGGATCCTCTGGATTAAATTGATAGGCGAAACTACCTGCAGATACCCCCCAGTTGGCACCTGAACTAGGTTTATTGATGGATCTCCGAATCGCCACTTTACCATACCACTGCTCACTAGAAAACCCATAACGGAGTTCAGGTTCAATGCGAAACACCTTTCGGATGCGGTTGACTGAATCTGCCAATTTGATTTCTTCCACCTTTCGGTAATAAAATCCAAGTCCAAGTTTGTAACCTTCTACAGTATTGAAGGAAAATTTGGTCAGGTTCACAGGGAAGCCAATCGATTTTCCTTTACCAAAACTGTAATTACCACCCATAAACAAATCCTGAGGTTTGAATTTGGTTCTTGCTTTTTTGGCGATGGAATCCACTTCACTGGTTTTGGCAGCCTCGATGAT
>CAYNIK010000342.1:0-1943 GCA_964397145.1 uncultured Limnohabitans sp. | reverse complement strand
TCTATGCCTTCTCCGAAGCAACAGTTCCTCGGATCACCGTCATTACCCGAAAGGCCTATGGAGGAGCCTACGATGTGATGAACTCCAAGCATATTGGAGCAGATTTGAATTACGCTTGGCCCATGGCTGAAATTGCCGTGATGGGGGCAAAAGGAGCGGCAGAAATTATCTTCAAAAAAGAGATTGCTGAAGCGGAAGATTCAGAAGCCAAACTACAAGAGAAGGTGGAGGAATATACAGCCAAGTTTGCCAATCCGTACCGTGCTGCGCATCGAGGATACATTGACGAGGTGATTCTCCCTTCTGACACACGAACCAAATTGATCAAGGCCTTTAAAATGCTCGAAAATAAGGTGGCTCAATTGCCTCGAAAGAAGCATGGCAACATTCCACTTTAAGAACTATTCAGGTGTACCCAGTTCACCTTTTCAAAATTTCCCTTTACCTAAACTTCAAGACACTGCCCATTTAACTTACAGTGTCCTACTCCTAAAGCGATGAATGAGACTCAGTTTTTGAAAACCTATTTGAACAATGCTTCTCCTACGGGGCATGAGGCTTCCGGACAACAAATTTGGCTGGATTACATCAAGCCCTATGTGGACAGTTATTTTACAGATTCTTACGGTACTGCAGTGGCAGTGATCGAGCCCGATGCACCTTTCCGCGTGGTGATTGAGGCACATGCGGATGAAATCAGCTGGTTTGTCAACTACATCAAAGACGATGGATACATCTACGTGCGCCGGAATGGTGGATCCGATCACATGATTGCGCCTTCCATGCGGGTCAATATCCATACCGATAAAGGGATCGTGCCTGGAGTTTTTGGTTGGCCAGCCATCCACGTGCGGAAAGAAGGGAAAGAAGATGCGCCTACCTTGGACAATATCTTTATTGATGTAGGTGCGCAGTCCAAAGCTGAGGTGGAGCAACTGGGAATCCATGTGGGTTGTGTCATCACCTTTCAGGATGAGCTCACCGAATTGAATGGCAAGTATTGGTCAGGGAGAGCTTTGGACAATCGGATCGGCGGGTACATGATTGCGCAGGTGGCTCGTAAAATCAAGGAGTCAGGGAAGAAATTACCTTTCGGACTCTATATAGTAAATGCGGTTCAAGAGGAAATTGGACTTCGTGGAGCTGAAATGATTGCCCAACGAATCAAGCCTGATGTGGCGATCATCACAGACGTTTGTCACGATACTACTGCGCCGCTTTACAGCAAAATCGCCAGTGGGGATCAGGCCGCGGGTAAAGGGCCTGTGCTCACCTATGGAGCTTCTGTACATAAAAAATTACTGGATCTCATCATTGCTGCTGCGCGAAAACATGAGATTCCTTTTCAGCGAGCGGCTGCATCACGGACAACCGGCACGGATACCGATGCCTTTGCTTATTCCAATGGAGGCGTGCCTTCTGCACTGATCTCGCTTCCCTTGAAGTACATGCATACCACAGTAGAAACAGCCAGCAAAAGTGATATTGAGCAGGTCATCGAACTGATGTATGCGTTTTTGGTGGACTTTGATCCGAGTTTTGATTTCAGATACATTAGTTAAAGAGAGGCATTCTCCATTTGTATAAATTTAAGAAATGGGGGTTGGACTTTTTTTTAACTTGTTGCTACGTTGGGACAGCTGTAGGATTCCAGGATTGGAGAAATGAGTGGAGAGGAAAAAAAGAGTTTGTATTCGTTCTTAAACTAACTGAAAAATGAAAAAAATTGCTGTTGTACTGGCGCTTTTGGCGGGTGTTGGCTTTGGGTGCAGCCCAAAGTCCCAGGAATCCGCTACGGGATTAGATTCTTTGGCGACGCTTGTCCCAACCGAAAATGCATTGACTCCAGAGGAGCAGGCGGAAGGTTGGATCTTGTTATTTGATGGCCAAAGCATGCAGGGCTGGAGAGCCTTTAATGGGGATACGACTCCTGCCAACTGGGT
>CAYNIK010000341.1:0-1954 GCA_964397145.1 uncultured Limnohabitans sp. | reverse complement strand
ACCGGGAGGTCAATCAAGTCATCGCCGATGTAGGCAACTTCCTCAAGGCTCAACTCCATGGTTTCCATGAGTTCGGTCAGTTTTTTCAACTTATCCTTGACCCCATGGTAATGAAAATCGAAGCGCAATTCCTCGCAGCGATTCTCAACCACTTGAGAGGCTCTTCCCGTGATGGCACCGACCAAAAATCCTGCCTTCTTGAGATGCTGGACAATCAATCCATCCTTTACGTTATACTTTTTGAATTCCATCCCCGCATTGTCGTAGATGATCCCCCCATCCGTGAGGACTCCATCGATATCGGTGATGAGTACTTTAATTCCTTTTGCTTTTTCCAGTATAGCTACCGGTACATGCTGCAGGTACTGTTCAATTATTTTTTCTGTTTCCATTGGATTGAGTAGAGATCCAGCCTTCGCTGCTCCAGGTTACGCACAGATCCTGCTTTTCGTTGTTTGGTTAATAAATCGAGGTCCACATCCGCGACGATGGTCGTTTCGGCATTCTCCGAAGCCATGGCTACCGTGGCATCGTGTGGGAAGGAAAAATCGGAAGGGGAGAAAATCGCCGCCTGGGAATACTGAATATCCATGTTTTCCACCTTGGGCAGGTTACCCACCGACCCAGTGATGGCTACATAACATTCGTTTTCAATGGCGCGTGCTTTCGCACAAATGTTGACACGCAAGAAGGCGTTTTTGGTATCGGTCCAGAAAGGAACAAACAAAATATCCATTTCTTGCTCCGCCAAAATTCGACCCAGTTCAGGGAATTCCACATCGTAGCAAATCAAGATGCCAATTCTTCCGGCATCGGTCTCAAACACATTGATGCCATTTCCTCCTTGCAAGCCCCAGTAGGCAGCCTCATCCGGAGTAATGTGCAATTTGTATTGCTTGTCTTGGGTTCCGTCGCGGCGACAGAGGTAACTTACGTTGCGCAGTTTTTTGCCATCGTATTCCGGCATGGAACCCGCGATAATGTTCACATTGTAAGATACCGCCAAGTCAGACATGCGGTTTACAATCTCGGTAGTGTAATCCGCCAAGTTTCGGATTGCTTCTGAGGCGTCCATGTCGTTGAATTCCGCCAACATGGGGGCGTTGAAAAACTCAGGAAGCAAGCAAAAATCAGATTTGTAACCCGACACGGTGTCTACATAAAACTCCACCTGCTGCATCAAATCATCCACGTGGGAGAATCGGCGCATTTTCCACTGCACCAAGCCCAAGCGGACAATTGATTTTTTGTTACCGATTAGTTTTTCATCCTTTTCGTAGTAGATATTGATCCATTCCAACAAGGTGGCGTAGGCACGTGAGTCGGTGTCTTCAGGAAGGTACTTGGTGATTACCTTTCGGACGTGAAACTCATTGGCCAACTGAAAAGAAAGTACGGGGTCAAAAATCTCCCGATTCTTCACCAGGTCGATGTACTTCCGTGGGGTCATTTCATCCGCATACTTGGAGTAGCCTGGAATACGGCCTCCCGCAATGATGGAACGTAGGTTGAGGTTTTCGCAAAGTTCTTTTCGAGCATCATACAGTCGACGACCCAAGCGCATGCCTCTGTAGTCAGCATGCACAAAAATATCCGTCGCATAGAGGGTGTCTCCATCCGGATCATGGGTATCAAACTTACCGTATCCGGTAATCTCGTGGTAGGTGTGGTTGTCCCCAAACTTGTAGTAATCCACAATGATACTCAAGGCAGCAGCGATGACTTTTCCATTGTCTTCGATACAAATCTGCCCTTCTGGAAACATGCGCAGTTGGTTTTTCAACTCTGCTTTGGTCCAAGCACCTCCTGGGTTTTTGTAAATAGACACCATGATCTCCCGGATATCTTCGTAATCTGAAAGCTTGATATTCCGAAGTCGGAGTCGGTGTTCTAATTCTTCTCTTTGCTTACTCATGGGACAAAATTACATGAAATCCACCACTTCTCTACACTC
>CAYNIK010000340.1:0-1971 GCA_964397145.1 uncultured Limnohabitans sp. | reverse complement strand
AGGCTGGCTCGGTTTATTTCCACCCAATTTCCACGGTATTTTTAACGTATTTCTCGAAGCCCCTTTTTTCCCGTACTTTTGCGGCATGAATTACTTATCCGTTGAGAACCTCAGCAAAGCCTTTGGGGAGCGCAAACTTTTTTCCAACATCTCCTTCGGCATCGCCCAAGGACAAAAAATAGCCCTGGTGGGCATCAACGGGGCAGGGAAATCCACCTTGATGAAGATCATCATGGGCTTGGAGATCCCAGATACAGGGCAAGTGGCCCTCAACCAGTCGGTCAAAATCGCCTACGTGCACCAAAACCCGGTGTTCGAAAGCAACTTGAGTATCTACCAAACAATCTTCGATCAGAGTAATTCGGAAATTCTCCAAGTCATCGAAGCCTACCATAAAGCCATGCTCGATGCCGAACGCGGTGTGGACAACTCGGATCAGATGTCCAAGCTCTTTGAAAAAATGGATGCGCTCCAAGCCTGGGACTTTGAATACCAAGTTAAGGAAGTGCTGGGCAAACTCGGCCTTCACGATACCGAGCTCCCCGTGGGCAACCTCTCCGGTGGACAACGCAAGCGAGTAGCCCTTGCTAAAGCAATCCTCGAAAAGCCAGATCTGCTCCTCCTTGATGAACCGACCAACCACCTGGACCTAGAGACCATCGAGTGGCTGGAAGATTACCTCTCCAAGGCCAACCTGGCCCTATTCATGGTGACGCACGACCGCTACTTCCTGGAAAAGGTCACCAACGAAATCCTAGAGTTGGACCAAGGCAAAATACACCGATACCAAGGCAACTACGGCTACTTCCTCGACAAAAAAGCAGAACGCATGCAAATCGAGGACATCGAGATCGAGAAAGCCAAAAGCCTTTACAAAAAGGAGCTGGACTGGATCCGTCGACAGCCCAAAGCCCGAGGCACCAAAGCCAAGTACCGCGTGGATGCCTTTGAGGAAACCAAAGAAAAAGCATTTACCAAGCGGGAGGAACGAGACATTGAATTGACGGTTTCCACCCAGCGTCTGGGAAATAAAATCCTGGAAATCGAGAAAATCTCCAAGGCATTTGATGCCAAAACCTTGGTCAAAGACTTCTCTTACATTTTCAAAAAGAAGGACCGCATCGGCATCATTGGACCCAATGGGGCAGGGAAGACGACCTTCTTGAAAATGATTACGGGTCTGCTTGATCCCGATCAGGGCAAGGTGACCGCAGGACAGACCACGGCATTTGGCTACTACCGGCAAGAAGAGGATCGCTTTGATGAAGAAAAGCGCCTAATTGATGTGGTCAAAGAAATTGCTGAAGTGGTAGTCCTGGACAAGGGACAGACGATCACGGTGAGCCAATTTTTAACCCAGTTTGGATTTCCTCCCAAACAGCAGTTTACGCCCATCGGGAAGATGAGTGGAGGAGAGCGCAGACGCCTGCAGCTACTATTGGTATTGATCAAAAACCCGAACTTCTTCATCCTCGACGAACCTACAAACGACCTGGATTTGATGACCTTGAATATCCTGGAGGAGTTTTTGGATACTTTCCCAGGTTGCCTGATCATCGTATCCCACGACCGCTACTTTATGGATCGACTGGTCGAGCACTTGTTTGTGTTTGAAGGAGAAGGAGTGATCCGTGACTTTCCAGGAAACTATACGGATTACCGTGAGTGGGAAGAGGAAAATGCAGATCAGAAGGCTAGTCCGAGTACCCAAGCAAAAGTTGAATCCAAGCCGGTGCAAGTAGAAGTTCCTGTGGTTCAAGAAGTAGCCGTACCCAAACTCAAAGCGAGTTACAAGCAAAAGCAGGAGTTTAAAAAAGTCAACGACACCATCGCCCAATTGGAAGTCGAAAAGGCCAGCCTCACGGATCAAATCACAGTAGGTACTCCGGATGTAAATCTGTTGCTTACCTGGACCACAAGGCTTCAAGCCATTGATGGAGAATTGGAAGAACTGGAATTGTCCTGGTTGGA
>CAYNIK010000339.1:0-1973 GCA_964397145.1 uncultured Limnohabitans sp. | reverse complement strand
TCCAAGCAGGGCTGGATGAAAATGTTCTACCTAAATCCAATAGAATATCTAGAGGGATTGTGAGTCGGTTGAAAGCTAATGATCACCGCATTCAAATTCTTGAAAGGGAATAATATACTCTCTTCTTCAACCTATTCAAGCGATAAAAAATCAGGTTTAAATCATCCAAAATTAAATTAACCAACCGTTGAATGGAACAGCTAAGCATCTCTACCACACGACTTCGACTGCGTCATTTAGTTGCAAGTGATTTATCCGATTTTCATGCGTATAGATCTGATCCAAAGGTAACCCAATACCAAAGTTTTGAACCGTATTCATTAGCGCAAGCAGAAGCGTTTATTTTAGAAAATAAAAACTTCAACTTTGGCCATCCAGGGGAATGGGTTCAGTTTGGAATCGAAAATGTAAATCAGAATCGATTGATTGGGGATTTTGCGATAAAAATTGATCAATACTATCCCCAATTGGTAGAGATCGGAATTACCATTGCTCGAGAAGAACAACAGAAAGGCTATGCTAAAGAGGCGGTTCTCGGACTACTCGACTACTTATTTGGAAAGAAAGGTATCCATCGAGTCTCAGCATTAACAGATGTGAAAAACACTGCATCTATTCAACTACTAAAAAGTGTGGGCTTCCGAAAAGAAGCACACTTCATTGAAAATGTTTTTTTCAAAGGACAATGGGAATCTGAATATCAATTTGCCTTACTAAAAAGAGAATGGAGGCCCGAAAAATTCAAAACCAACTTGTAACCAATCCATTAACCTATTTTTTTTGGGACAGGATCATTCCAAGGACTAATTTTGATCCATAAAGACTAGTACAAAACATAGTTGAACTTTAGCCACGACAATTTCCACTTTCCACACAAACAAATGAAAATTCACAGTCAATCCAAGTTCAAAAACGAAGTCGCAGATAAGGACTATTTTGAAAATTGGGTAAGCCAATTGGAAACACTAAATGGACGGCAGTATGGCAGAATTGAAGTTTCAACTTCACTTGGAAAAACACATATTTGGAGCCTTGGCCCACAAGAAGGGTACTCGGATACGCTTGTAATTTTTCCTGGGGCCCGCACGACTTCGTTGATTTGGGATTTTGACAAGGGTTTGGACCATTTGAGCCCTACTTTACGGATTTTCCTGGTGGAAACGAATGGCCTTCCGAACCTGAGTGATGGATCCACTCCCGACATCAAGACTTTGGATTATGGGCATTGGGCTACAGAAGTTTTTGACCAACTCGAGTTAGACCAAGCCTTTGTGGCAGGAGCTTCTTTTGGAGGATTAATTGCCCTCAAATTTGGGATAGTAAGTCCTCATCGAATCAAGGCAGCATTTTTATTAAACCCAGGCTGCTTGCAAACTTTTTCATTGACCCTAAAAAATTTGTACTACAACCTGCTCCCAGTGTTGAAGCCCACCCAAGCGAATGTTTTTAAATTTTTGGTTGCAGCAATTTTTTCAAAGCCTAACCATCAGATTTCTGCCCAGGCTGAACAACTGTTGGTTGACTACGAAGTTTTTGCAATTAGCCGGTACTTAGACAAAACACAAAAGCCCTATTACATGGGCAAACAATTGGCAGAGGTCAGCATACCCGTATACCTGTTATTGGGCGACCAAGATCTACTTTTTCCTGTAAAAAAGTCTTTAGAGGTAGCCAAAAAGCAGTTGAAAACCTTGGTTGAAGCAAAGGTTTACACTCAGGTTGGTCATGGAATTGAGACCTATGCTCCAGCCCTCCAATACATTGGAGAAAAAATCAATTCGCTGAAATAAACGAGGGTCGAGATTTGTACGAAGTACAAAGTACGATGTACCAAGTACCCTCAGAAGTACCATTTAGGTCATAACTGGAATCCCCTCTTCTTCATTCTTAACTCAGCGTTGGGAATTCGACATTAATAGAAGATCGTATTTCGTATTTCGTATTTCGTATTTCGTATTTCGTATTTCGTATTT
>CAYNIK010000338.1:0-2013 GCA_964397145.1 uncultured Limnohabitans sp. | reverse complement strand
CCCTATGCCGACAAGGTATCCGATCCTTTCAACGATCAAGAAATCATTACGCAGAATAGACACCCTGGCTTGCTGCCTTACCCAAGTGGTAAAACAGAGTTTCAAGCTACGTACCTTCAAACCGGCCAGGTGCCGTATTCGTGGAAAAACACCAACTATACCCGCCCAAAGCCAGAAGAGTTAAATGTGTACGAACTGTTGGTTCGTGATTTTGATCAAAAAAGAACGTATCAGGCGGTCATTGATCGATTAGATTACCTGAAAGAGTTGGGGATCAATGCCATTGAATTGATGCCAGTAGGGGAGTTTGAAGGAAACCTGTCATGGGGCTATAATCCTTCCTTTTTCTTTGCTCCTGATAAATATTACGGTACGAAAAATGACCTCAAGCGATTAATTGACGAAGCGCATGGTCGTGGAATCGTAGTGATTTTGGACATGGTGCTGAACCATGCCTTCGGACAAAGCCCAATGGTACGATTGTATAACGACGGGGATTATGGTGCCCCTACTGAAGACAATCCTTGGTTTAATCGGGTTGCTAAGCACCCCTTCAATGTCGGCTATGATTTCAATCATGAAAGTCCGTATACCAAAGCCTTTGTGGATTCGGTAAACAACTACTGGTTAACCGAATACAAGGTGGATGGGTTCCGTTTTGACCTTTCTAAAGGATTTACCCAGGTTAATTCGGGTTCAAATGTGAACATCTGGTCCCAATACGATCCTTCTCGAGTAAAAATATGGAAGCATATTTACGACCGCATCAAGGCCAATCATCCAGAAGCCTACGTGATTTTGGAGCACCTTTCCGTCAATGAGGAAGAAAAGGAATTGGCCAACTACGGCATGCTCTTTTGGGGGAATATGAATGGTGCTTCGCGAAACCTTGCTAAAGGAAATAACGACAATATGGAATGGGCCTATTTCAAAAATAGGCAGTGGACCAAAAACGGCTTGATTGCCTACCAAGAGTCTCATGACGAAGAGCGGGTATTTTGGGAAACGATGAATTTTGGGGCTACCAGCCCAATCAACTTGAAAAGCTTGGAAAATGCAGTGAATCGAAATCAATTGATGACTGCCTTCTTCCTGGCTATTCCAGGACCAAAAATGATTTGGCAGTTTGGAGAGTTTGGTTACGATCTAGAACTCAATAACGATAGATTGGGGATCAAACCCACCCGTTGGGAATACCTCAGTAATGTAGACCGCATCCGTCTGCACAAGTTGTACAAAGAGCTATTCAAATTGCGATCTAAGTACCCGGTTTTCAACTTCCCTTCTTCTGCCAGCTTGAGCTTGGGAGGAGCTTTCAAAACTATTCACCTCCAACATCCGGACTTGGAAGTGTTTATGTTTGGAAATTTTGAGTTGGTGACCCAAGGAAATCAACAAGTTCAGTTTCCAAAGACCGGAAAGTGGTACAACTACTTTACTGGTAAGGAGTTGAACGTGACCAATGTACAAATGTCTTTTGGTTTGCGTCCCAATGAGTTTTACTTGTTTACCGACAAGCCACTTCCTACCCCTGATAAAGATATTTTGCAGGCTGATTTTATCACCTCTGTTCCAGAAGAAGCTGATGAAACGGGCTTCGCAATCTATCCCAATCCAGCCACCTCAAGTTTGGTAGTGGAGTTACCCAAGGAAATGGCTGGTGCGAATTATCGAGTACTCGATGTGACAGGCAGGGTGATTTTTGAAGGAAAATCAAGTTCCAGTATGCCGATTTTAGGCTTGGATTTACATGGAATTCAACCGGGGATGTATATCTTTGAGGCATTTGATACCCGACGCGTACTACACAAGCGGTTTATCAAGCAGTAATCAAACCTAAGCACACTATGAAATTTAAACCTGGAGTAAAGTACGGAAATGAGCTTCGTGATTTATTGGCTTATGCCAAGGAGAATGAGTTTGCCTTCCCTGCTGTCAATGTAATCAACAGCAATTCGGTAAATGCTGTTTTGGAAACCGCGAAAAAGGTAAACTCACCTGTGATCATCCAAT
>CAYNIK010000337.1:0-2022 GCA_964397145.1 uncultured Limnohabitans sp. | reverse complement strand
AGCAACTCCTGCTGGGCATTCGTGGTGTAAGTCAATGTACTATCCAAGCGGTCAAAGCCTCCAAACTCAGGTGCATCGGAATGCAGCAGCAGCTGGTAATCCCCTGCGCTAGGCACTGGAATCGCGAATCCCTCGTAGGAATCACTGGGATGTACAGCAAACACAAAAATCAAATCACCACGGGTGTAAGCCAGCACCTTTTTGTTGGGTTCCAAATACAATTGCTGTGCAGGACCAGCCAAAAGCAAATCATGGGCGGAAACCAAATCAATCATCGCCTTATCCCAGGCAGCCAGCTGCCGGTACCGCAACAAGGGATCATCCACCAAGGACCACTGCCGGCGGGCATACCGATAGCTCCAGTCATTTCCCTCTCGGGGAAAATCCACCCATTCGGGATGTCCAAACTCGTTCCCAATAAAATTCAAATAACCCTCTCCCCCAAGCGTGATTGTCAGCAAGCGAATCAACTTGTGTAAGGCAATTCCTCGGTCGATGACTAGGTTTTGCTCCAGGACGGACATGGAAAAATACATTTCCTTGTCCATCAACCAGAAGGCAAGGCTTTTATCCCCAACCAGGGCCTGGTCATGACTCTCCGCATAGGCGATGGATTTCTCTTTCAGCGGGCGGTTGGTCAGTTCATGCCAAAGTTCAAAAAGATCCCATTGCTCGTCTGTCTTGTGTTTGAGCGTGCGGATCCAAAAATCTGGAATCCCCATCGCCAAGCGAAAATCGAAACCGATTCCCCCCTCTTCTATTCTTCGACTCAATCCCGGCAAACCACTCACCTCCTCAGCTATGGAAATAGCTTCTGGATTCAAGGCATGAATGAGCGTATTGGCCAACTGGAAATAGGTCAACGCCTCCTCATCCACCCCTTCGTCAAAGTAGCGGTCGGCGCTATCAAAAGAAATTAAGCCGTGGTGACGATACAGCATGGAAGTGGCCCCATCAAAGCGGAAGCCGTCAAAGTGAAATTCCTCCATCCAGTAGCGAATGCTGGAGAGCAGAAACTGCTGTACTTCCCATTTGCCGTAGTTGAACAATTTGGAATCCCAACCTGCGTGGTAACCGCGATCGCCTGCATGAAAGTAGGTGTCTTCTGAGCCGTCAAACTCGTTTAAGCCCTCATTCGTGTTTTTGACCGCATGGGAATGCACCAGGTCCATGATTACCGCAATACCCAAGGAATGCGCAGCATTGATTAAGGACTTGAGTTCCTCCGGTGTACCAAAGCGAGAGGATGGAGCGAAAAAGTTGGACACATGATAGCCAAAGGATCCGTAATAGGGATGCTCCATCACCGCCATCAGCTGAATGGCCGTATAGCCCGCGGCTTTGATCCGTGGCAGGATAGCTTGTTCAAATTCAGCGTAGGTCCCCACCCCTTCTTTTTCCTGCGCCATCCCCACATGACACTCGTAGATGAGGGGGGATTGCAGGGATTTTTTCGGGGAAAAGGACTGGTCAGTCCATGAAAACGGTTGTGCTGGAAACCAGAGTTGCCCAGCAAAATCTTTCGTCTCCTCATCCTGTACCACGCGGCGGATGTAGGCAGGAATGCGGTCGAGGTCACTGTCATTGGCACCGATTACTCGAACCTTCAGTTTACTGCCATGAACAAAGGAGTCTTGGTATTGGGTCTGGGGCAAAAAGATCTCCCAATCTCCTCGACTATTTTTTCGGAGCGGGTGGGAAGTTCGGTTCCAAGCGTTGAAATCCCCGATCAAGTAAAGCGCTTTGGCATGGGGAGCCCACTCTCGGTAGGTCCAGCCTTTGCGAATGGGGTCAACATGAATGCCGTAATAGTCGTGGCTGCTTGCAAATTCTACGAGACTTCCGGCATAGTCCGTAATGGCAGCGAATGCCGATTGGAAGCGGACATGGCGCTGCTGGATGACCTCCCCATAGGGCTGCAACCAAGATTCCTCATTTAGAAGAGCAAATGAAGTAGACACAAAAAATTCAGGTTTAGAGATGGGTTGAAATTAGGGAAAAAGGTTGGAAGTAGGAGAAAAA
>CAYNIK010000336.1:0-2024 GCA_964397145.1 uncultured Limnohabitans sp. | reverse complement strand
GAGCCCCCTGCTAAAATGATTCCTTTCATAGAAAAATAGTAAGTCAAAGGTCAAAGGTACTACCCCTTAAAGATTAAAAAAAGAATATTTTATGAAGGAAGGATTTGTGTCGAGTTTAGTAGAAAAGATGACTCAAAAACGAATAGAATCGGGGATAAAGGATATTTTTGATTTCTAATCCTGCATCTCATGAAAATCAAAAACTTTTGTATTCTACTTTTTATAAGTTTCCTAACCTACGGTTGCAGCCAGCAGGAACTAAAATTTATGCCGAACAACTTGGAGCAATATCGCCCTGCCTACCATTTCACTCCTGCCAAAGGTTGGATGAATGATCCCAATGGACTGGTTTATGTAGATGGAGAATACCATTTATTTTTCCAGCATTACCCAGATAGTACCGTATGGGGTCCAATGCATTGGGGACATGCCGTATCCAAGGACTTGGTTCACTGGGAGGAATTGCCCATTGCCTTGTTTCCCGATAGTTTGGGCTACATCTTTTCAGGAAGTGCCGTCTACGATGCTGCGAATACCTCGGGACTGGGAACCGCAGCGACACCTCCTCTGGTAGCTCTATTTACCTACCACGACCCAAAAGGTGAAAAAGCCAGGACAATCGATTTTCAAACGCAAGGCCTCGCCTTTTCCCTAGATAAAGGGAAGACTTGGCAAAAGTATACGGGGAATCCCGTGCTTAAGAATCCAGGAATTCGGGATTTCCGAGATCCCAAAATCACTCAAGTCACCCAAGCAAATGGAAAATCAACTTGGGTAATGACCCTGGCCGCACAAGATCGTGTCCACTTTTACGAGTCCACCAACCTGAAAGAATGGACTTTTTTAGGAGAATTTGGACAGGGTGTGGGAGCGCATGGTGGAGTATGGGAATGTCCCGAATTACTTTCCATGAAAGCCCCGGATGGAAGTCAAAAATGGGTTTTATTAGTTAGCATGAATCCTGGAGGACCTCAAAAAGGTTCAGCCACGCAATACTTCATCGGAGACTTCAAGCAGGGTGCATTTACTCCAGACGATACGATGATCCGCTGGTTGGATTATGGACCAGACAATTATGCTGGGGTTACCTGGGCCAACCTCCCCAAAGAGCAAAACCGAACCCTTTGGATCGGTTGGATGAGCAATTGGGACTATGCTCAGGTGGTCCCAACGAAAACTTGGCGATCTGCCACTACTCTACCTAGAGAACTCCAACTTTTTGATGTAGATGGTACACTCTTGCTGCAGTCCAAACCTGCAAAAGAGCTGGCATTGATGAAAAGTACTTCTTACACTGTATCGGGAAAAGAATCTTTGCTTCCGAGTGCTGCGGTTGAAATTCGTGCAGAAGTAAGTGGAGACGATAGCTTCTCGATGATCCTCTCCAATGAATTGGGAGAAGAGCTGGTGATAAACAAAGAAATGGGATTGGTGACCGTAGATCGAAGAAAGGCAGGCAAGGCCAACTTCAATCCAGATTTTGCAGCGGCACATTCCGCACCCATGTCCTGGAAAGCAGAATCGGTACGCATTTTCTTGGATGCATCATCCGTTGAGGTCTTTGTAAATAATGGAGAGCTGGTCTTGACCTCCCTCCTTTTCCCTTCCTCACCTTGGAAAAAAGTAACGCTCATCCAAGGGCTTGATGACGTGGAAATTTTGGATTTACAGGAAACCATGAATCCTTCCTTGGAAAAAAAAGAGAATAACTGATGGATTTCTAGTTTCAGTTTTTGAAGGCTTAAATTCAACCAACTCAATTCGAGTCCTAAGTACTAAATTCAACTTATCCAATTAGTTACAAAAAATAAAAAATCGAATCTCCTAGAAAATTAAGGAAAGCAAGAATTGGATTTTTTAGATACCCGCTGGAATTAGAGTTGTTTGTTCTGAAAAAAAAGTGGTATTCTTGGAATATAAACAGAATGTCAACAGCGAGGCTTTAGTTTCTTAAGAACCTCGGTAATAACCTGTTTGTAAAAGAGAAAAATCAACTTGAAAAATCTAAAAGTTTAGATTTTCGC
>CAYNIK010000335.1:0-2032 GCA_964397145.1 uncultured Limnohabitans sp. | reverse complement strand
CCGGTACGCGAAAGCATGTCTTCTCAAAAAAAATAGATGCCTTCTTCAAGGGATTGGCAGATGCTTGGAATTTCTTCAAGCGATTTTTCCAGGAGGTTTTTGTACCACCTTACGAATTCAAGGAAGTGATTCATCAGTGCTACCGGATCGGCGTAGAATCCTTGCCCTTAATTTCATTGACCGGATTTATTGTTGGGATTGTGTTTACCAACCAGTCTCGGCCTTCTTTATCCGAATTTGGAGCTACTTCTTGGCTCCCTTCGTTGATTGCCATCGCAATCGTTCGTGCAATGGGACCACTGGTTACTGCCCTTATTGCTGCTGGAAAGGTGGGTTCGGGCATTGGGGCCGAAATCGCTTCCATGAAAGTAACCGAACAGATTGATGCCATGGAGGTGTCCGCGACCAATCCCTATAAATTTTTGGTAGTGTCTCGGGTATTAGCCACTACGTTCATGATTCCAGTACTGGTGATGTACACCGACTTTGTGGCCTTAATGGGTGCCTTTATCAATGTAAACGCAAATGAATTGGTCAGTATCTCCACGTTTTTTGCGCAGGTGTTCAGTTCGGTTACCTTCCTTGATGTATTCGCATCGATCATCAAATCCGTCTTTTTTGGATTTACGATCGGGATGGTAGGGTGCTATAAAGGCTACAACTCTTCTAAAGGAACAGAAGGGGTGGGAAAAGCAGCTAATGCTGCTGTTGTTCTTTCTATGTTCCTCATTTTTATTGAGGAGCTACTTTCGCTTCAAATCATCAACCTATTCCGGATTAAATAGCCATGGGGAATCGAGAAAAAGTGGTGGAAGTCCGAAACTTGTATAAATCCTTTGGTGAGCTTGAGGTGCTGAAAGGAGTGGATTTGGATTTATTCCGTGAGGAGAATTTGGTGATTTTGGGTCGGTCTGGCACTGGAAAGTCCGTACTAATCAAAATTATGGTGGGTCTTTTGCGGCAGGATAGTGGCAATATGGAAGTCTTGGGTAAAGAGATTTCTAAGCTTGGTGTTCGGGAATTGAATGCCATGAGGCTAAAAATTGGTTTCTCTTTTCAGAACTCAGCCTTGTATGATTCCATGACTGTTCGCGAAAACATGGAATTCCCTTTGGTTAGGAATTTTAAGAATCTCACAAAAAAAGAAATAGCGCTTCGAATAGAGGATCTTCTGGATGCAGTGGGGCTACCACAAACAATCAATCAAATGCCGTCTGAGCTTTCAGGTGGACAAAAAAAGCGGATTGGTGTTGCTCGAACCTTAGTACTCAATCCTGAAATCATGTTGTACGATGAACCTACGGCTGGATTGGATCCCATCACCTGCGTGGACATCAACAACCTAATCAACGAGGTGAGAGAACGGTACAAGACCAGTTCTATAGTCATCACCCACGACTTGGCTTGTGCCAAGCAGACAGGAGATCGCATGGCAGTGCTTTTGGATGGGCAATTTAGAGCCTTAGGAACCTTTGAAGAGGTTTTTCCGCATGCTGAAGATCAGCGAATTAAATCTTTTTACGATTATAATTTTATCAACTCATGAACCAAGAAAATAAACGATCCGTACTAGTAGGCCTGTTTGTCTTGATAGGCATAGTCATACTTGTCTTAGGCATCATGACCTTGGGTGGGCAGCAGAAAAAATTTGTGAAAGCTATCCATGTCAAGGCGGTTTTTGACGATGTTGGGGGACTTCAGCCAGGAAATAACATTTGGTTTTCAGGAGTAAAAATTGGCACTGTAAGGAAAATCAACTTCTTCGGAGATTCCCAAGTAGAAGTGGAAATGAATGTCGAAGAGAAAGTGGTTGAGTTTATTCGTAAAAACTCCAAAGCGACCATCAGTTCAGATGGTTTGATCGGAAATAAAATCATCGTCATTTATGGAGGTACTACCGATTATCCTCCGGTAGAGGAAGGGGATCGATTGGAAGCCATCATGCCATTGGATACCGATAAAATGATGGAAACCTTACAGGTGAACAATCAGAATTTGGTAGAAATCACCAATGATTTGAAGGTGTTGACTA
>CAYNIK010000334.1:0-2033 GCA_964397145.1 uncultured Limnohabitans sp. | reverse complement strand
CCCGATTGACCAACATGTGGACCCACTTGGAGCGTCAGCGTGGAGGAACGGGCACCCGTGGGGGGTCTGGGGAAAAGGAAATTGAAACGGATAAGCGAGACATTCGAAATAAAATCTCCTTGCTCAAAGATAAGTTGCTAGAAATTGAAAAGCAGGGAGTGACCCAACGCAAAGGACGAAAGGGTATTGTGCGCGTGGCCCTAGTCGGCTACACCAATGTGGGCAAGTCCACCTTGATGAACCTAATCACCAAAACGGACATCCTTGCCGAGAATAAACTCTTTGCTACCGTCGATGCTACGGTACGGAAAGTTGTACTCGAAAACATTCCTTTTTTGCTTTCCGATACGGTAGGATTTATCCGCAAATTGCCCACCCACTTGATCGAATCCTTCAAGTCCACCCTCGATGAGATCCGAGAAGCAGACCTGTTGGTGCATGTGGTCGACCTGTCACACCATGCATTTGAAGATCATATTCAGGTGGTTACCCAGACCCTTCAAGAAATCAAAGCGGGAGATAAGCCTGTGCTACTCGTTTTCAACAAGGTGGATCTCGTTCAGCAAATGCCTTCCCAAGAGGAACAATTGCAAATCTCTGAGCACGAACTTCAGGAAACCCGCTACCTCGATTTCAAGGCGCTGTCTGAGGCTTTTGAAAAGAAAAACGGAATTAAACCCGTATTTATGGCTGCTTCCTTGGGCCAAAATGTGGAAGGATTCCGCGATTCACTCGTGCAGGAAGTGAAAAAACAGCACCGAAAGCTATACCCACACTACTTGGAAGACCAAGTGGTCGACTGGGGCTCTTCCTGGGAAGAGGAGCAGTAAAAACTTTCTTCAAAGGCTATAATTAAGCCCCTGGAAGGGAGATTCCCTTCACCCGTCGATACAGATTCAGTGCATACTTATCGGTCATGCCTGAGATAAAGTCAATCAGCGCACGGAGCAGGGGATAGGCATTTGATTCGGTTCCAAAACCTTTGAGTGGAAAATCCTCCGGAAGCAGTCGCAGTAGACTTTTGTCCTGTCCAGAAGCACGCTCAGGCGCATAGCAGTGATGGTACAAGGCTTGGCTAAATACTTCAAGCAAGCCATTCAAAACTTGAAAACCCACCGCTTCTTTTTCTAACACGACCTGAGAACGGTAAATCTGCCGAACGGAACGTTGGGAGATCTCTGCCAAGGCCTTCGCCGATGGAATGATGTCCGTGAGCGCCTTGTCAAAATTTCCCTTGCGCATGCTCTCCTCATAGGTAGCAAAAGCCTCCACCGTTTCTCGAATCAACTGACCAATGGCAAGGGCCCGAAGGGCTCCCAAATTTTGTGCTTGGGTTCGGTTCTTGAGTTTCTCAGGATCAAATTTATCTCCCAAAATGGGCTTCAACAAAGAAATCGTGTCCTCGAAAGTGACTAGGCCTAGCGTACAGCCGTCCTCCAAATCTATGATGTTGTAGCAAATGTCATCGGCTGCCTCCACCAAAAAAGCGAGAGGATGGCGCGCCCAGCAATCGTCACCTACTTTTTCTAGGCCCAGTTCATGAGCCATTTTCTCAAAATCTTGGAGCTGATTGATGAAGAAGCCATACTTTTTTTGACTCTTCCGAGCCACATCCCGCTGTACAATCAAACTGGGACGCGGGTATTTGGTAAAGGCTGCGAGAGTTGCATAGGTCAGTTTCAGTCCGTTTTGCTTGGATACCAACATCCGGAACCCCTGTGCATTCCCTTCAAAATTGATCAGGTCAGCCCATTGGTCCTCGCGAACATGCTGCTTCCAAATCGTCCCGAAGGGCTGGAGCCTGAAAAAATCAGAGATGGCCTCTTCCCCAGCATGGCCGAACGGAGGATTGCCAATGTCATGGGTCAGCGCTGCCGCTGCCACGATCGACCCAATTCCTGCTGCCGTGATTCCCTTAGAGCTGAGTTTGGGGTATTTTTCGAGCAAGATCTCCCCTGCCGCCTTGCCTAGGGAGCGGCCCACAGAGGATACTTCCAAACTGTGCGTCAAACGCGTATGGACAAAGGCTTGCT
>CAYNIK010000333.1:0-2035 GCA_964397145.1 uncultured Limnohabitans sp. | reverse complement strand
TGGGATCAAAAATCAATGGAAAAAATTTACCTCCCATTTTTTCTCCTTTGGGAATGACCGGAACTCCGGAAAGCAATGGTTCATCCGAATCTGAAAGCGTACCATCTGCAAAAACATTCAGCACAAAAGCCTTTCTAGAACGAGGAGAATAGTTGGCATAGCTGCCATGCACCAGCAAGGGATGGTGAAAGGCTGCATAGCCCGCTTTCAAAGGAATGGCAACCGGGGCAAACTGCGCTTTCTGCTCTTCGGAAAGCATTTCCAACAGGCCATCCATAGCTCCCGCAAGCTCAGGCTTTTCCAAAAGCCCCCAGCGATGAGATCCAGGCACGTACTGCAAGCAGCCATTTTCTTCTGTAGCATCATCTAGTCCACACCAGCAGGTCAAATGCTGCATGTTCACCGTACGTGTCCAGTAGGAATAATCCTGATGCCAGGCCACTACTCCGCCATGGTGTGCGGGCTTGCAAAACAATTGATCGTGCCAAAAACGAACCCCGCGATCTCGGAGCAATTGACTTGCAACGATCCGAAATGCTGGATTCCAGATCGCATCGTGAAAGGCTTCAGCGATTCGCCAGTGGCCCAAGGAATGAAACAAGACCGTATTGGGATCGGCAGACTCGTTGCTATGGAACTCATGGAACAAGCCATGAAGCGGGTGCTTGGGATCCATCACTTCATCCAAAGCCTGGGATAAAGCAGCTATCTGTTTTTCATCCAGGAGTTGAATCCCTGCTAAATACCCATGCTCATGAAAAAAATCGATTTGCTCCGAACTTAACCGGAATCGATCCCAATCCTCAGCAGTCTTGGGCTGGGGAAAAAGATCGCTCAGCGGGTAGTGAAAATCGGCTAGGTCTTTCATGGGCTTTAAGTCAATACCTTAGAAATTTACATTTTTTAGACGTGAAGTCTAAACCCAAAACAAAAAATCGAACCTGCTATTCCTCTAAACGCTCCAACCGTTGTAAAAGTGGAGGATGAGAATAATTGACAAACACATACCAGGGGTGGGGATGGATGGTACTGAGTGTTTTCACGGAAAGGGTCTTTAAAGCTTCTGCCAGGGGCTTACCTCCATAGGTTTCCTTCGCATAATGATCCGCCTCAAATTCATGCTTTCGACTGAGCCAATTCATTCCTACCCCCAGTATCATGGAAAGTGGTGAAAAAAGCATGGTGAAACCCAAAATATTCAAGTGCACCGACCAGCCGCTTCCTCCTAAGGCCAAACTCATCGACTCTGAAAAAACCACCTGACCCAACAAGAACAGCAGTAAACCCACTTGGAGTATAGAAATTAGTATGCCCCACTTCAGGTGCTTTTTCTTGTAATGTCCAATCTCATGTGCCAGCACCGCGACCAACTCTTCTGGGGGGTGTTGCTCCAAAAGCGTGTCGTAGAGCACTACCTTTTTCCGCTTTCCAAATCCTGAGAAAAAGGCATTGGCCTTTGCCGACCGCTTACTTCCATCCATGACAAAAATATGCTTCACTGGGAAATCAACTTTTGCCGCATACTGCAGCAACTTTTCTCGTACCTCACCTTCGGCAAGTGGAGTCAAGTTATTGAATAAAGGAAGGATCCAAGCTGTGTAGCCCACATTGACCAGAACCATAAATACCACGGCAACCAACCAAAACTGCCACCAAAAATTTGGTCCCATAAAATGGATCAGCCAAAGAAACACGAGCAGTAAACCTCCACCTACGATCAGCGAGAGTACATACGCCTTCAACTTGTCAGCAAAAAAAGTAGCTAGGGAAGTTTTATTGAAACCAAACTTTTCCTCAATCACAAAAGTGCTGTAGTAATCAAAAGGAAGGCTCAGCACATCTGAAACCACGAAAATCAATCCAAAAAACAAAAGGGAATTGACCAAAGGAGCATATCCAAATGCTGCAATCCAAGTATCGATAGCCCCAAACCATCCTTGGGTCACACAGAGAAGGGTCAATAGAAAGGTAAAGCTGCTTGTGACGAGTTTGAAGCCAAAGTTAGCATGTTGGTAGGCTTTGGCCTCCACTAATT
>CAYNIK010000332.1:0-2039 GCA_964397145.1 uncultured Limnohabitans sp. | reverse complement strand
CAATCGAAGATTTGAGAGTGAGGATTTTCAATACCATTGGATTCCTCATCATCTTTAGATTAGGATCATTCATCGTGCTTCCTGGGGTTGACGCGTCCAAATTGGGTGCCGCTCCTGAAGGAATCTTCGGTTTGATTGATACTTTTCTTGGAGGAGCATTTAGTAATGCCTCCATCTTTGGTTTAGGTATCATGCCCTATATTTCTGCTTCCATTGTGTTGCAGTTGTTGACTGTCGGGGTACCCTATTTTCAGAAAATGCAGAAGGATGGAGAGTCCGGGAGAAAGCGAATCAATCAAATCACCCGTGTACTTACCATCGCAATCACCATTGCACAAGGAATAGGATATGTCACTGCGACTATTCTTCCAACTGGTGCAGTTATGATTGACACTTCGCTATTCATGTTTAGCTCCTTGATTTTGCTTGCTGCAGGTACTATGTTCTGCATGTGGCTAGGAGAAAAAATCACTGAAAAGGGTATTGGTAATGGAATTTCCATGTTGATCATGATCGGGATTATTTCTCGATTCCCTGGTGCCTTGATTGCTGAAGGATTGGAAAAAGGATCTTCCGGTATGCTTTTGCTAATCATTGAAGCGCTTGTATTGTTCTTCGTGGTAGTAGGCGTGATTGCTTTGACCGAAGCTACGCGTCGTATTCCAGTACAATATGCCAAGCAAGTAGTAGGCGGTAAAGTATACGGTGGACAGCGTCAATACATTCCAATTAAAGTGAATGCATCTGGTGTAATGCCAATCATTTTTGCTCAGTCTTTAATGTTTGTGCCGGCATTGATCGCGCAAATCTGGGCGGGTGAGAGTGATATTGCGAACTACATTGGCACTACCTTCTCTGACTTTACCTCTTGGCAGTACAATTTGTTATTCGCTACCCTAATCATCGTATTCACGTTCTTCTACACTGCGATTACGGTTAACCCTGAGCAGATTGCTGAGGACATGAAGCGTAATGGTGGATTCGTCCCTGGCATCAAGCCTGGAGCACCAACTGGTGATTTTATTGACAGTATCATTTCTAAAATTACACTACCTGGCTCCATTTTGCTGGCTGCTGTTGCTATTCTTCCAGCGCTTGCTATTGTTGCTGGAGTAGGAGGAGAGTTTGCTCAGTTTTTCGGAGGTACTTCCCTTTTGATCATGGTGGGTGTAATTATGGATACGCTTCGTCAAATCGAGAGTTACTTGTTGATGAGACACTACGAGGGAATGATGAAAAGCGGAAATTTGAAGAATAATTCTTCTAATGCTCAGGTTGCCTAAGAATGATTCATTACAAGACTTCGGAAGAAGTTGAAAAAATAAAACAGAGTGCCGACATACTTGGAAGAGCTCACGGAGAAATCGCCAAGCATGTCAAGAAAGGAGTAAAGACTTCTTTCTTAGATAAAATTGCTGAAGAGTTTATTAGGGATCACGGAGCAGTACCTTCTTTTAAGGGCTACAACGGTTTTCCCAGCTCACTCTGCATCTCAGTGAACGAAGTTGTTGTTCATGGTTTTCCGAGTGAGTATGAATTGAAAGATGGCGATATAATCTCAGTAGATTGTGGAGTCTTTCACCAAGGTTTTCATAGCGATTCCGCTTATACATACCCCATAGGTGAAGTACCCCCTTCTGTCTTAGCATTACTTAACGCCACCAAAGATTCGCTCTATTTGGGAATTGAACAGGCTGTATTTGGTAATCGGGTTGGCGATATTGGCCATGCGATTCAAAAATTTGTGGAAGCTAAAGGCTACACTGTGGTTCGAGAATTAGTCGGACATGGTTTGGGTCGAAAACTACACGAAGCACCTGAAGTTCCTAATTATGGCAAAAAAGGCAGTGGCCCCTTGTTGAAACAAGGAATGGTGATTGCAATAGAGCCCATGATTAATCTTGGAACGCGTAACATTGTCCAGGAGAAAGATGGATGGACGATCCGAACTGCAGACCGGAAACCATCCGCACATTATGAGCATACCATTGCAATATTTGAAGACAGAACAGAAGTATTAACAACGCATAAATACATAG
>CAYNIK010000331.1:0-2041 GCA_964397145.1 uncultured Limnohabitans sp. | reverse complement strand
GACTTACCAGATAAATTAACCTCTGTCATTTGAAAACTTGCGAGCGAGAACCCCACCATTCATCTATTTTTTACAAAATGCAGAAAGCGCAAAAAAGAGCCCCTACAAGCGTTAAAAAACGAAAAAAGTAAACCAGGGTTTAGCTAATGAATACGAATTCCTATTTTCCTTTAGCTTGGACACTTACCCACTTGATTGGTAGTTCATTCATTTTAGAGACTGCTGCCAGCGCCAGCTGTCCCGCATGCACTCCTCCAAGCCATACTTGGGATACCAGCCCAATACTGTATTAATTTTTTGGGTATCCGCCCAGGTTTTGACTACATCACCGGCTCTTCTTGGCCCAATTTCATAAGCCAATTTTAGGTTGTTGACCTGTTCAAATGCATGAATTACCTCCAGCACCGTATTGCCTTTACCTGTGCCTACATTGAATACCTCGTAAAAATCAAGTGGCTTTTCAAAGAGAAAACGGAGCGCCTTCACATGCGCATCAGCCAAATCCACCACATGAATGTAATCCCGAATACAACTGCCATCCGGAGTATCGTAATCTGTGCCAAAAACGGTAAGTTTCTGTCGAATTCCGGCCGCAGTCTGCGTAATGAAGGGAACTAAATTTTGAGGAGTTCCCATTGGTAATTCCCCGATTTTTGCACTTGGGTGCGCTCCTACGGGATTAAAGTAGCGGAGTGCCACAACGCGAATCCCAGGTTTGCTTTTGACGTAATCCAATAGGATATCCTCTCCGATTTTCTTGGTATTTCCGTAAGGACTTTCGGCATCTTTTCGAGGGGTTGATTCCGTAACGGGCAGCACATCTGGCTGTCCATAGACCGTGCAGGAGGAAGAAAAGACGAGATTTTTGATTTCCTTGTCTCGCATAAACTCCAACAGAACGAGCAAAGACCCCAAGTTATTCTTGTAATAAGCCAAGGGCTGCTGGGTACTCTCTCCTACGGCCTTGAAGGCTGCAAAATGGATCACTCCTTCCAGTTGATGCTCCTCAGTGATCTGATCCAAAATATCGCGTTGGTTGCAATCCCCACGGTAACAAGCAAAACGCTTTCCAGTAATCTCCTCCAATCGGTTGAGTACTTCTTCATTGGAATTGGAAAAATCATCTAAAATAATCGGTTCCAAGCCAGCATTCCAAAGTTCAACTGCTGTGTGGGAACCAATGTATCCGGCACCACCGGTGATCAAGATTTTTTTCATTTTGATAAAAAAGAAAAGGAAAGCAAAACTAGGGAATTTCTCCCAAAAGGACCCACAATTGGACAATGGCCGACTAACGGCAAGCTTACCTAACTACTAGTACAGAACCGCGGAAAGTTACTTGAACCGTATTGCCTTCCATTAGGTAGCTATAGGTAGTGGCATAGGAATAGGTATCATTTGGAGCATTTTCACCAGCAAAAGTTCCATCCCAACCTTCATTACCCGAATAGACCAGCTGTCCCCAGCGATTGTAAATCACCATTGAAAAATTGACCACACAATTAGAGACTCCGGTAAACTTGCCTGGAGCTTGTGTGGGATTAAAGGCATTTGGCATCCGAATTTTGGGAGCTTCCTCGATTACTGTACCCGAACCAAAGGAAACACAGCCAGCGGCATCAGTCACCTGAACTTGATAGGTCCCCTTAGCCAAACCAGTGGCAAGGTCCGTTAATTGGCTCGAAGGAGTCCATAGGTATTGGAACGGTCCTGCTGGTCCGGAAGGCACTACGAGTAACTCCCCATTGGCTTCCCCTGGACATGCTGTCTTTGCAAGGGTAACATCTACGACCAAAGGCGGAGGAGAAGTGATTTCAAAAGAGACAGGAATTTTACAACCATTCGCATCCGTTACTTCCCAAACATACTTTTCTTTCTTGAGGGTATCGAGTTCAAACAATCCATTGAAAACCTGCTTCCCACCAAACTCCAAACTGTAAGGAGCTACTCCCCCCTTCACTTCCAATCTCACTCGTCCATCCTTCTTTCCAAAACAGGTAGTTGCTGTCGCGGTAACTCCAGCTAGTTCCAATAAAGGAGG
>CAYNIK010000330.1:0-2041 GCA_964397145.1 uncultured Limnohabitans sp. | reverse complement strand
TTAGTTTTGAAAAAAGATGGCAAAAAAATCAAGTAACCCCAATTTAGATCCTAAGAAATTTAGGGACTCTTTGTCTTCGGTAGCCAATGATGGGAGTAGAAATTGGGTTTATGCCAAGCAAGTAAAAGGTTATTTTTACAAGTACAGGACTTACCTTTCTTGGGTTTTATTAGCACTTCTTTTTTCGGGCCCCTTTCTAAGATTGGATGGAAGACCCTATTTTTTATTCAATATTTTTGAACGAAAATTTATTCTTTTTGGAGCTATTTTTTGGCCTCAAGATAGCCACTTGTTGATCATTTTACTTTTACTCTTCTTTGTTTTTGTCATTCTTTTCACTGTGGTATTTGGAAGGATATGGTGTGGATGGGCTTGCCCGCAAACCCTATTTATGGAAATGGTTTTCCGAAAGATTGAATACCTCATTGAAGGAGATGCCCACCAACAGCGACTGTTAAATGCAGGTTCTTGGACAGGAGAAAAAATCGTTAAAAAAGGGAGTAAGTTTTTTGTTTTCGCTCTTTTTTCCTTGGTAATTGGCCACCTCTTGATGGCGTACTTAATTGGATTGGAACAGGTTATCACTATAGTTACCCATCCTCCAAGCGAAAATTTAGCTGGTTTTGTCGGCTTGATGGTCTTCTCCTCCATTTTCCTTTTCGTTTTTTCCTGGTTTCGGGAGCAATCCTGTATTGTGGTTTGTCCTTATGGTCGCTTACAAGGCGTCCTCCTGGACAACAACAGTATTCATGTAATGTACGATTATGTTCGGGGTGAGCCTCGCGGCCCGATTCGCCACCAGAGCCCTTCAACAGGAACCCAAGGAGATTGTGTGGATTGCAACCTTTGTGTGCAAGTATGTCCTACTGGCATTGATATTCGCAATGGGGTTCAGATGGAGTGTGTCAATTGTACCTCCTGTATTGACGCTTGTGAAGAAGTAATGGTCAAGATAAATCGACCAACAGGATTGATTCGCTATGCTTCTGAAAACAGCATCAAGCATGGGATTCAAAAATTAATCACAAATCGTGTCCTAGGTTATAGTCTGGTGTTGGCAGTATTGCTAATTACCTTTAGTTCACTTTTAATGACGCGACCAGATTATGAAGGTACCATTACCCGTTTTCCAGGACTAACCTACCAAGCCAGACCTGATGGGACCATATCGAATTTATATTCCATAACCTTAATCAACAAAACTTTTACTTCACAACCCATTCAAATTAGTGTTGAAGCAGAAAAAATGAAGATTGAAATCGTTGGGGACTCTAATTGGATACTTCCTCCACAGTCGAAATTTGAAGGACGTTTTTTTTTAGTAAAAGATCAGGCAACAGTTAGAATCCCACAGGAAAAGGTCCGAATTAATTTATCTGCTCAGGGAAGTGTATTTGAATCTGTACAAACAAACTTTATGGCTCCAGTAGCAACAAATAAAACTGAATAAATCATGGATTGGGGAAAAGGAATTTTAGTGACCATTATCGCTTTTGTAAGTTTTATTCTTGTCCTAGTGACCATATCTATTCGCCAAGATGATATTCATTTGGTTACGGAAAATTATTACGAAGAAGAGATAAAGTATCAGGAGCATATCCAACGTGAAAAAGCGACTTCCTCATTAGGAAGAGATGTTTTGGTATTGGATAGTCAGTCGAAGGTGATTCATTTGGATTTACCCATTGGTGCGGAAGGTTCCCTACATTTTTTTCGTCCTTCAGACGCACAATTGGATCGAAAGATTCCAATTAAAATCACCGAACTTGGAGGAAGTGAAATTCCTATAGACACCCTACTTCCAGGCTATTGGAGGGTTCAGCTTACCTGGACAGAGAATGGAGTGGATTATTACCAAGAAAAGAAAATCGCCTTATGATTCTTTGGACCGCAATTTTGCTTGGATTTTTTAGTTCATTTCATTGCATAGGAATGTGTGGCCCTATTGCTTTAGCTTTGGGAGGCACGAAAAGTAAAACCTATCTGAGTAATAAAATTCTTTACCATATTGGAAGAAGCTTAACTTATGCCTTATTGGGAG
>CAYNIK010000329.1:0-2050 GCA_964397145.1 uncultured Limnohabitans sp. | reverse complement strand
TTAATCTACGCTACATGTGGCCTCAGCTGATTCGTCAATTTCGTCATTACCTCACCCTTGAGCGCTCTCTGAGCACCAATTCTATTGAGGCCTACACCCGAGATGTGGAGAAGTTAGCGGATTATGTGTCCCGTGAGTTTCCCTCCAAAAGTCCGCTAGACCTTGAATTGGAGCACTTGCGGCGGTTTGTAACGGCCTTGGCAAAATTGGAGATCTCTGCCTATTCCCAGGCAAGAATTATCTCGGGCATCAAAGCCTTTTACCGTTTCCTGATGTATGAGGATCGAATCACAGAAGATCCTGCCCAGTTGCTCGAGGCACCCAAGTTGGGCCGGAAGTTACCCGACACCTTGAGTTTTCCGGAGGTGGAGGCCCTCCTCGAGGCTATTCCCTTGGGTGAACCTGAAGGACATCGCAACCGGGCCATGTTGGAAGTATTGTATAGCTCCGGATTACGCGTTTCAGAGTTGGTGGAACTCAAAAAAAGTCAGGTGTTTACCGAAGTTGGATTTTTGAAGGTGGTCGGGAAAGGAAATAAGGAGCGGCTTGTGCCGATTGGTAAGGCTGCTTTACACCACCTGAAACTTTACGAAGAACATGTTCGCTCCCAGCAAACCCCAGCCAGAGGGCAGGAAGAATACGTGTTTCTCAATAGAAGAGGGCAGAAGTTGACGCGTGTGATGGTATTTTTGATTATCAAAAAGACTGCAGCCCAAGCTGGTATCCAGAAAAATATCAGTCCGCACACCTTCCGGCATTCCTTTGCCACACATTTGATTGAGGGAGGGGCTGACTTACGTGCAGTACAAGAAATGCTTGGGCATGAAAGCATCACGACCACCGAGATTTATACCCACCTAGATCGGGATTACCTGAAGCAAGTGTTGCACAATTTTCATCCTAGGAAGTAACCTTAGCGCTTGCCTGCAATCAAGGAGTCCAGCATGGCTTTGACTTGCATGTCCCCAAACCCATAAATACCTGCTTGACTGTTGAACTCTTGGAAGAGTTGGGGAAAGTCTGTAACCCCACTCTCTAGAATTTTATTGAGAATTCGTTCAGGCTTGCCTAAGCCCTCCGAGCCTGGAAGTCGATCGAGTTGTGCTTGGCATACTTCTTCGAGTGACTGGAGGCAGGGGGAGGATTGGAGTGAGAGTCTTTTGAATACATCCCAATCTTGGCTACTGTAGGCTAGCCAAAGGGCTTTCCCTAGCGCCAAATCCGATTGAGTCAATGGTACTCGTGCCTGATAGCAATCTTGAAGTGAATTTGGAGTAGCCCGTCCAAATCCACCCCATCGATTTTCTGCCGTTGAAGTAGGGGGAAAGACTCGAAACAACTTGAATTTGGGCCTGTCGCCAAGCAGGGATAGCAAAAACCATAAGTTGAGCTGACAGAATAAGTCGTCTTCAAACCAAAGACAAATTTCGGTATCCTCTGGGAGGGAATGCAGCCGTTCGATTTCTAAGATTGTTTTCTGGCGGTATTCCTCAGCAGTGACTCCATAGCTAGAGCTGATGAATTCGGTTCGAGTCTTCCAAAACTCATCCAAGCCGCTGCTCGTGACAGGTCCTACAATTAGTGCCTCTCGAAATACCAAGTGACTTTGAAAAAAGGAAGCGCCTTGGAGTTGGTTAGCCAACAGGTCTCCATTTAACAGGTGCAAGGGAAGATTCATTCGCTGGTTTTCTTAAATACCTCCAAGTAATAAATTAGGGTCTGGGCAGTTTTCCCGAAAATAATCCAGGTCCTGTTCTGCGGCCACACCAGGATAATCTCCCCAATAGGTACCCATATCCCACATCAGTTGAAAGTGGAGGTGTGGCGGCCAGTCTCCATTTTCTGGAAAGGGTCCAATTTCACAAATTCGTTCTCCAGCGCCTACCTCTCGGCCAACTTCGAACGAGGATAAACTAGCCCTACTGAGGTGCCCATAGAGCGAATACAAGGTCTTTTCCCCGAGATCATGGGCAAGGATCAACGTAGGCCCATAATTTCCAAATCCTTGATTGTCTTGGAAACTATGAATTTTTCCCGCCAAGGGGGCATA
>CAYNIK010000328.1:0-2053 GCA_964397145.1 uncultured Limnohabitans sp. | reverse complement strand
GACCACAGCAGGTTTTAATGAACCTCAACATTTATTTTTTATGATTATCCTCTTTTTCACCACTAACCAAAGAAAATAAGATTTGATGTTCAATTAGGTGAGCTGTGGTCCGTTGACCGTGGACTGTTGACAATTATCCGCAGTTATAAATAGGCATGCTGAGCTACTAGCATGATTGCGGATAATCACATTATTTTTTGTCCAGAAAAATGCGGGCTAAGGTGCTCGCCACCCCATCCTCTTTGTGGTGCTTGGTGACCTCATTGGCCACTGCTTTTACCTCAGGAAATGCATTTGCTACGGCCACTCCCCAACCCACTTGCTGAAGTAAGTCAATGTCGTTGTAGCCATCACCGAAAGCTACTACCTCGTCCAGCCCGATGGCATAGCCGTGCTCCAATATTTTTTTCAATCCAGTTGCCTTGGAAATCGGTTTTGGTGCAATTTCCAGATAGGTATCTTTGGATCGGTAGAGGTGCAGTTGCTCTCCAAATCTTTGGATAAGGGTTTGATAGAGTAAAGCGGTTTTTTCTGGATCCCCCATGCACATTACTTTGTGTGCGCCGTTATGGGTTGCTGACCAGTTTTCAAGGACTTCCAATGGACTTTTCCAGGTAGGCCGAACCTTCGTGTTTTGGATCTCTCGAGTAGCCCAATGATCTTCTACTGAAGTATACCAGTTTTCCCCGTAGAAAAGGCTTAGGTGCAGCCCTTCTGGAAGTGCAGTGTGTACGATCTCTTGAACTAGGGTGATTGGGATGGTGATGGATTCAAGTTCCTTTCCTTCTGAATCCAAAACCAATGCACCGTTGTAAGCAATGAGGGGTTCCTTGGGACGATTCAGGTCTTGCAGTAAGTGCCGCATCGCTGCTGGCATGCGAGCGCTTGCTAGAAAAAATGGAATCTCTGGTGAAATGGAGGAGACAACAGCGATGAGATTTGCCGAAAGCGAGCGCTCAGAGTTGAGTAGTGTACCGTCAATATCGGAGCAGATGGCTTTAAGTCTCATTGAAGGAATTGGATAGGGGTTCATCGATACGGATAGCCACAAAACTAGGAAAACTCCCTTTTAACCAACTAAAAATCTTGGGTGTCGAAGGTGTATTCTTCCATCGAAACATTCTCCGGGTTGTAGGGGTCTGTTTGTACAAACTGTATGGTGATCTTGTCGTAATCGGCTGCTTTTTCAAAGTCCCGAAGATAGAGTTGGGCACAGTTTCGGGCCAGGAGTTCGCGCTGCTCTGCTAGGATCTTTGGATCTCCATTTTCCAGTCGAAGAAAAATGATGGATTCTTCCACCCCATCTTGGGTGGTATTGGAAAGGTTAACACTAGTGCTTTGAAATTTTCCAAGGGATCGTAGTTCTTCCGAGGGCATAAATCCATCTCCGAGTAAGCTTTCCATGCTACTGAAAGCGAATTGGGCGATCTCTTCTGGGGCACAACTACACCCCGTGCTTCCCAGTAGGAATACGAATGCCCAAAGTTGGTTTTTCATGAGGTTGTGGGATTGGCTACAGGGGCGTGTGAATTTAATTTTCTAAACCACCCTCAAAGCGGTTCCTTTAGTTCCGATTTTCGAAAGAAATCTTGTAAAAGACAAACCGCTTATCCTCTGGATTTTTGATTCGGGTAATCAAGGGGAAGCCCTTTTTCTCTTCGTAATGCTTATTGATAGCCTTGATGAGTCGGGATCTTTTGATTCGTTTGGAGTCAAAGTTGGTAATCTGTTGAATGCCCAAGAGTTCATCAAATTCCTCTGTGCTTATCTTTTCCCCGTCATGAGCGAGCAATTTTTGAAGAATTTCCTGGCTTTCATCCTCTAATTCCATTTCCCCTTCCGATGCTCCTTCTCCCTCTTCAGGCAGGTCTGTAGCTGTATTTTTTCTTTTTTGAAGCTGTATCCCCATCCAAAGTGCGAAAATAAACACAAGCGGGAAGCCTATCCATGGAAGCCATGAAAAAAGGGAAAAATTGGAAGATTTTTCTGGGGTATCGAGTAGGACTACTTGCCCGATTTCCCTTGATTGGCTACGAATGGCGTCCACGTCAAT
>CAYNIK010000327.1:0-2057 GCA_964397145.1 uncultured Limnohabitans sp. | reverse complement strand
TCCGTGACGCCATGGGCCAAAGCAGCCACCATGGTCGAGGTGGCTCGAAAAATATCCACGACCACCACCAACTTTCCACTCACCTCATGCAAGTGAATGAGTTCGGGAGTAAAGCAAACCTCTATGGAGTTCATTAGCCTTTATACAAGGGAAGTTTTTCCACTTGTGCCTTCAGGTTTTTGTTTCGGATCTGAATGTAGATTTCCGTACCCACTTTGCTGTAAGCAGTTTGCACATAACCCATACCAATGCCTATTCCCATACTTGGAGATTGAGTACCTGAAGTCACCTCACCGATGACTTCTCCTGCTTCATCCACGATTGGGTAATGCCCTCTAGGAATACCGCGCTCCTGCATGGTAAACCCAACCAACTTGCGAGAAACGCCTGCTTCTTTTTGTTGCTTCAAGGCAGTAGAATTGGTGAATTCCTTGGTGAATTTGGTGATCCATCCCAAACCTGCCTCAATGGGTGAAGTGGTGTCCGTGATGTCATTGCCGTACAAGCAATAGCCCATTTCTAGACGCAAGGTATCGCGAGCACCCAATCCAATCGGCTTGATGTCGTAAGCGGCGCCAGCCTTAAAAATCTGCTCCCATACATGGGCTGCATCTCCGTTTTTCACATAAATTTCAAATCCTCCGGCACCGGTGTATCCTGTTCCTGAAATGATTACATCGTTCACCCCTGCAAACTCCCCTACTGCAAAATGATAAAATTGAATTGAGGTCAAGTCAACTGGAGTAATGGATTGCATGGCAGCAGCAGCCTTTGGTCCTTGCACTGCAAAGAGGCAATACTCATCCGAAGCATTGGTTAGCGTTGCCCCCATGGTATTGTGACTTGAAATCCAAGCCCAGTCTTTATCGATATTGGACGCATTGACCACCAAGAGGTATTTTTCTTCCGCCATCTTGTACACGATCAAATCATCTACTATACCGCCAGTGGCATTGGGCAAACAAGAGTATTGCGCCTGTCCGATTACCAAAGTGGAGGCATCGTTGGAAGTTACTTTTTGAATCAATGCCAAGGCTTGTGGGCCCTCCACAAAAAATTCACCCATGTGGGACACATCAAATACACCCACTCCTTGTCTGACGCAGAGGTGCTCTTCCATATCTGAACTGTAGCGTACGGGCATCATGTAGCCTGCGAATGGCACCATTTTGCCACCAAGTGCTGCATGTAGGTCATTTAAAGGAATGGTTTTGATGGGTGCTTCCATTGGGGAGTTGTTTTTTAGTCGGTGACAAAGGTAACCAATGCCAAAAAAAATGGTTTAGACCTGAGGATTTATTTTAACCGAAGCCCATAAAAAAAGCAACTGAAATCAGTTGCTTCGAAGGACACAGTAGAGTGGATTATATGGAGAAACTTTCTCCGCATCCGCATGTTCGGCTGGCATTTGGATTGACAAATTGAAATCCTTTGCCATTCAATCCATCGGAAAATTCAAGGGTGGTACCTGCTAGATACAACAAACTTTTACGATCAACCAAGATTTTAACCCCCTTGTCTTCGAAAACATGGTCTGTTTCCACCACTTGGGCATCGAAACCCAGTTCGTACATCAAACCCGAACAGCCTCCTCCTTTCACAGAAACGCGAATGTTTTCTTGCTCCATTCTCCCCTCTTCTTTTTTCAATTCAAGAATTCTCTCTTTGGCTTTCTCAGAAACGGTGATCATATCTTTATATCTTTACGCTTGATTTGTCTATTCTCCTGTCTTAAACAATAGACTACAGAAAAAGATTCATGGGCAAAGATACAAATTAATGGCATGAGGAAAATCGAACACCTTGGAATTGCGGTCGCTGACCTAAAAAAATCCAACGAGCTCTTCCAGCGTCTTCTAGGAAATGCTCCTTACAAGTCGGAAACAGTTGCTTCTGAAGGAGTTGAAACAAGTTTCTTTCAAGTAGGCGACACCAAAATCGAATTGCTTCAAGCAAATACGGAAGAAAGCCCCATCGCCAAGTTTATCTCCAAAAAATCAGAGGGCATCCACCACATTGCTTTTGATGTGGAGGACATTTATGCCGAAATGGATCGC
>CAYNIK010000326.1:0-2060 GCA_964397145.1 uncultured Limnohabitans sp. | reverse complement strand
CACTTTACACAAGACACGAGCCGCATCTTCCTCAACGGAGGAGGAGGAGCACTTCTAAGCGTCAAGTGGGATGGAACAGACGAAAAAATTCACGCACGAATCTCTGGGATCACACCTTTTGGTTCGGCCGCAGATCCAGAGCATGCTGGACATGGTCATAGCCAAGATGTGCGTTACGTGATGGGCAAGGCATTTTCGAATGCCGATGCAGTCAACTATTGCATGCTCCCTGAAGGATCCAACTCCCGCGAGCCCAACATGATGCCTGCCAGCGCAAGCACGATTTACATGGCACCAGTAGGGAATAAGGCCTTGGCTCAAATCAACAACAACGTCTACGTGGTCACCATCCCTACCGCAGGGAAAACACCGACCATCAACGTGGCCGAACCAAGCGCAAGTAACTTCCCATCCAGACAATTGACCGAGATTGGTGGAGAATGGCCTTACTGGGAAGCCAATGGCAAAAAAGTACACTGGTCCCTAGGAAATGGACACTGGGTGTATGATATCAGTAGAGCAGAATTTGTGGAAGACTCCGTCAAAACTGCCAAGAAAGAAAAGATTCGCTTTGATGCGGATAGTGTAAGCGCATTGAAAGCAAAAGGAGAGGCTGCTGTGAAATTGGCTGATTCCTTGGCTAAAGCAGACAAGAAGCGTATCGATTCCCTGTTCAAAGCCGATAAAGGACTATTCAAAGCAGACAGCCTCCACAAGGCAGAACTTAAAAAGAAAGAAACTTACAGCCCAACGGAACATCAAGTAAAGGTTTTCTTTGCCAAGGATACTCCTAAAGGAAGCATCTTACTTCAAAATGCACGCATCGTCACGATGAAAGGCGATGAGGTCATCGAACAAGGAGACATCCTCATCGAAAACAACCGAATCAAAGCGGTAGGTAAAACAGGCACCCTAGATGCTGCAGGCGCGAAAGTGATCGATGCCTCTGGCAAAACCATCACCCCTGGATTTATCGATACCCATGCGCACATGTGGCCAACTTGGGGATTGCATAAAAACTCGGTATGGATCTATGCCGCCAACTTGGCCTATGGGGTGACGACTACTCGAGACCCACAGACCGCCACTACAGACGTACTTACCTACGGCGACATGGTGGAAGCAGGCATGATCCCTGGACCACGCGTGTATTCTACGGGTCCTGGTGTGGGCTATTGGATGTACAACCTGAAGTCCTTGGAGCAAACCAAGAGTGTGCTCAAGCAATACAGCAAGTACTACAATACGCAATACATCAAAATGTATTTGGTGGGCAACAGACAGCACCGTCAGTGGGTGATCATGGCTGCGAAGGAGCAGAAATTGATGCCAACTACAGAGGGAGGCTTGGACTACAAGCTCAACATCACACAGCTTTTTGATGGGTATCCAGGTCATGAACACTCCATTCCCGTGTTCCCATTGTACAAAGACGTGACTCAAACCGTAGCTAAGAGCAAGATGGCCTACACGCCTACACTCTTAGTGGCTTATGGAGGTCCATGGGCAGAAAACTTCTACTACACCACAGAAAGCCCGCTTCACGATCCCAAGCTCAACCGATTTACTCCCTACAACGAACTCAATGAGAAAGCGCGTAGAAGAGTAGGTGGACTTGGAGGCTGGTTTGCTCCAGAAGACCATGTCTTCCAAAAGCATGCACAAGGCGTGAATTCCATCGTGCAGCAAGGAGGTATTGCCGGTGTAGGATCGCATGGGCAGCTTCAAGGACTAGGCTACCACTGGGAACTTTGGTCCATCGCAAGTGGAGACATGAAGAACCTAGATGCCTTGAAAGTAGCAACCATCTTGGGTGCAGAAGCACTTGGTTTGGATAAGGAGCTAGGAAGCATTGAGGCGGGCAAATTGGCCGACTTGGTGATTCTAGACAAAAATCCATTGGAGAACATCCGAAATACAAACACCATCACCCACGTGGTGAAAGATGGTCGCGTGTATGATGGAGGAACCTTGGATGAAATCCTGCCTACGCCACGTAAACTGGATGCCAGTCAGTGGACCAAGGAAGCACCTAAGGTGACTACGACGGTGAAAGAATA
>CAYNIK010000325.1:0-2070 GCA_964397145.1 uncultured Limnohabitans sp. | reverse complement strand
GTGGTTAATGGAGTAAAGGTCCATTAGGGGACACTAGGAGATTGACTCAAAGGAGGCAACACGATGCAAAGGTACGGAATGCTTCTTTGATTTGAACAAATCAAAAATCCCCTTTGTTCTAATGGGTGTAACCCATTTTTTCCGATGTCTGCCAATTCCCTACAATCTCGAATTAAACGGGGTGATTTTTTGCCCGAACTGGACTTTCTCACATCTCGATCTGGGGGAGCAGGAGGGCAGCATGTGAATAAGGTAGAAACAAAAGTGCAGCTCAAATTTGACCTCGGGCAGTCACAAGTATTGACAGAGGAGGAAAAATTGACTTTTATTCAAAAAAATCCAACCAAGGTGGATCAGGCTGGATGTTTGCAACTTACTTGTCAAGAAACCCGCTCCCAGCTTCAGAATAAGGAATTAGTGATTCGTAAATTCTATGAGTTGCTCACTTCAACCTTCAAAAAAAAGAAAGTGCGACAAGTAACCCGACCGAGTAAGGCCGCGCGGGAAGAACGTCTGAAGGACAAAAAAGCAAAGGCTGAAATCAAACGAAATCGTTCCAATTTTAGGCCTGGTGCTGACTGATTTTTTACTCGTTTTCACTCGCTAACTGGGTTTAAAGTTTAAATTTGGTTGCTGGTCTAGTCCACTTCCTTATGAAATCGATGCTATTTTCAAATCCCACCCGAGCTTTGCTTGGGCTATTTGTTGGATCTTTCCTCTTTTTGGGAAGTTGTCAATCCAAAAATCCTTCCGAAAGCACAGCCGCCACACAAGAGACTTCATTTAATCGAGCCTCAGCACGATTTCAGTTAGCAAATGGAGAAGAGTTTGGCCTCAATCCAGAAGATAAAAAATGGACTGTACTTCATTTTTGGGCTACTTGGTGCAAACCTTGTCTTGCTGAATTCCCTGAACTAAAGGAGGCACTTCCCAATCTTCAACAAGCCAATACCCAGTTTATTTTGGCCACTGAGGAGGATTTGGAACAAATTCAAGCCTTTGAAAACAGGCATCAAACTGGCTTAAACCTAAGCCGATTTGTAAAAGGAACTTTGGCGGATTTTGAAATTTATGCCCTTCCTACTACGCTTGTGCTCGATGCACAAGGAAAAGAGGTTTTTCGTCAGGTGGGATTAGTGGAATGGAAAAATGTGAAAAGCATTGAGGAACTTATTCAAAGCAAGCCATGACGAAAATTTCAGTTCCTTGTCTTTTTCTCCTTCTCTGGGTTTGGGCTTGCAAGCCTGCTACGCCTGAATTGATTGAATTGGAATCCATTCCTTTTCCAAAAATGCAAAATGCGGCGATGCCCAGTTTGTTTGCCAGCGATTCCAATCTCTATATTTCTTGGGTGACGATGGGGAATGACACCACTGCGGAGTTGTATTATTCCAAATTGAACTTAGAAATGAATTGGGCACCGCCTCAATTGATCCATCAAGGATCGAATTGGTTTGTCAATTGGGCAGACTTTCCTGCATTGGTTGAAAATCAGGGAAACTTATTGAGCCATATCTTACAAAAATCTGCTCCAGCGACATTTGCCTACGATATCAAACTCCAAGTGCTTCCCAAAGGGGCTAGTCAATGGACTTTGAATCTTCCCTTGCACCAGGACAGTACCCAGACCGAACATGGATTTGTGTCCATGGTACCCTACACCTCGACTAGCTTTTTTACATCCTGGCTAGATGGTCGGGAAACAGGTGGAGGAGGACACGATCATGCTGCCCATGCAGGAGGGCCAATGAGCATACGGGCTGCGGAAATTGATTTGAATGGGAAGGTACTTTGGGACGAACTTTTGGATGCGAAAACCTGTGATTGCTGCCAAACGAGCAGCGCCATCACCGATTTGGGTCCTGTGGTAGTTTACAGAAACCGATCTGATCGAGAAATTCGTGACATCGCCATTACGCGACTTGTGGACGGTAAATGGACTGAACCTGTCATTATCCACCCAGACGGATGGGAGATAAGTGGTTGCCCAGTCAATGGGCCGAAGGTTTCAGCTAATGGTTCCAATTTACTGGTGGGCTGGTTTACTGCTCCAAAAGGCATCCAACAAGT
>CAYNIK010000324.1:0-2071 GCA_964397145.1 uncultured Limnohabitans sp. | reverse complement strand
AAATCATTGACGCCTGGTACAACAGGAAATACACCAAGCAACAAAAACTTGAAATTCTTGATGACAAGTTGATTTCTTTAGAACAAAAGATGAAGGAGGTTAAGGAGATGAAGAAACAAATCCTACAATTTAAGGATGATGTGGTAAATGACAGGTGTTAGACTTAAGAAAAAAAAAGTCATACTAGCAAAGTATAACCCTTTTATCTGCTCCCCTTTTGGGCTGGAACCATGTCCCCTATAGTTGATAGGAATTATTAGTCATTGGTTTAACTGCTACTAATTCGATTGTATTTTTACCAAACCCCTCTACTTTTCATTTTTAGCGTGTAAACAGCATCCATGGCGGTGATGAACAGCACATTTCGGGTTAACGTACCAAAGGTAACATTGGCAGTCCAATCTTCGGGAACAGGGATGTGGGCTATTTTCTCCCCATTTCGATCAAAAACAGTTACTCCTTTGCCTGTCAAGTAGACATTGCCTTTGTCATCAATGGTCATTCCATCGGATCCCATTTCGCAGAATAATGTTTTATTTGTCAAATATCCATCGGCCTGAATATCATACTTCCAAGTTTTGGATGCTCCAATATCCGCCACAAACAGGTGCTTTCCATCTGGGGTACCGATAATCCCGTTGGGTTGTTTTAAATCTTGGGTTACCCGGAAAAGTTCGGTTCTATCCTCAGATAGAAAATACACGTGCTGTCCATCCTGCTGCATTTCTTTGCTTCGAATTCCTTCCCAATAAGGGCGAGGATACAAGGGATCAGTAAAATACAAACCTCCACTTGGTCGAACCCAAACATCATTGGGGCCATTCAACTTTTTTCCTTTGAAAGAAGGAACCAAAACTGTTTCTTTTCCAGTTTTCAGGTCCATCTCTACCAATTCATTTCGTAAGTCTGCCGCCGCAATCAGTTTGCTGTCCAATTGAAAGTACAAGCCATTGGAACGACCGGTTCCTTCTTTGGCTAGGCTAATTTGGTTGCTATTCGCATTCCACACGTATATCTTATCGTTGGGCTGATCGGTGAAATAGATATCCCCAAAACGGTTGACTGCTGGTCCCTCGGTAAATGAAAAACCATCCTTAACCAATTCAAGCTGGGCTCCTTTGGCAATGATTCCCCGCTTATCTTCCAGCTGAGCAAAAAGTGATTGACTAACTAAAGAAAGGCTTAAACTTAAGCCAACTAGGTGAATTTTAGGGTTCATTTTTTTGAGTTTGAGTTCGGTTGAGCACAAGAATTAACTTGTTGAGATCGGGGTTAAAGGCCATTCGTGTTATGCCTTGGTGGCTTGAAGATTCAATTTTTCCCAAGGATTGCCAATTTTTTTCCTGAATATGTTTGCCAAACACCTCATTCCCCTTAGCCATCAAAAGGTGATTTTTGTCTATCCAGATGAAATCCTGGGAGCCAGGAACAGCAAATCCGTAGTCTTTTTTTTCTCCGGTCTTTAGGTTTATCGATGCGATGGCAATCGCTTTTCCTTTAGCTGTCTCTATGGATTTTTTTCGATCCAAATAGGAAATTTCGGCAGTGTTGGGGCGTTTTCTGACCGTTCTCCCGATGTCTGTATCCAAGGTGTCTACCTTTCCCTTTCCGCGTACATACACCAAAGAATTGGGTTCTCCAAGCACAAATAGTGCTGCCTTTCCATCGTACCAATCGTAATAGCCCACTGGAAGAATATCTTCATACAGTAATTCGGGGGCTTCTCCAGTCACTGGGTACAACCAAAGCCGTTGGGTACCATCTGGCTCCACCACAATGGCGGAGAAATAGGATCCACATTCTGTAAGGCTTGGGGAATATTCGCTACGATCTGGGGTTTGGGTCAGGTTGGTAAATCGATTTGTACGGAAACTGTACAGAATCAAATCGTGATTTCCTTTTTCATCCGCAGCAGAAAAAATCAACTCCGAATCATTGATGAAACTAGGCTGATTGTCGTATTCTGGACGATTGGTGAGTGCTTTGGCTGTATTGGATAACAGTTTAAGCTGCCCGCCTTTACCTTCTGTATCCACCACCCACAGGTCTGTAGACACCTGAGCATGGACTA
>CAYNIK010000323.1:0-2091 GCA_964397145.1 uncultured Limnohabitans sp. | reverse complement strand
AAAAGTGAGGTGAAGGGGCCCTATGACATGGATACCGTAGCAGAAGATGCGGCTGAATTGATTCGGAAATTAGTGGCTGGGCCAGTTCACTTTATTGGGCTATCCATGGGAGGATTTGTAGGCATGCGATTGGCGGCTCGTCATCCGGAGCTGATCAAAAGTTTGGTTCTTCTAGAAACCTCAGCCAATGCTGAACCCCTAGAAAATCTTCCCCAATACAAACTACTCAACGGGATCGTACGTTGGATTGGGATTATTCCTCCCATTGCCAACAAGGTCATGAAAATCATGTTTGCCCATAGCTGGCTTCAAAATTCCGTGAATGCAGCTTCTATAAGACGTTGGAAAAAGGAATTGTCTTCCAATAAAAAAAGTATTACAGGGCCAGTGGAGGGAGTAATCTACCGAAAAGGGGTAGAAGAGGAGTTGGGAAACATCACCTGTCCCACGCTAGTGATTGTGGGCGACGAAGATGTAGCCACTACGCCAGAAAAGGCAGTATTTATCCATAAAGAAATCAAGGGTTCCAAATTGGAGTTGATTTCAGGTGCTGGTCACAGTAGCTGCATCGAAAAGCCTAAGGAGGTCAACCTCTTGCTGAAGGAATGGCTAAAAAAATAAAAGCCTTCTTCCAAAAGAAAGAAGGCTTTCAGTTAATTTGATTGAAACACCCGGACGTAATCTACGATTAGGTGTTGAGGGAAGGTAGTGCTTGAATTAGGAGATCCTGGCCAGTTACCACCTACAGCCACATTGAAAATAAAAAAGAAGTTTCGACGAAACTCATCCAATTCTGCAGGGGTAGTGTCAATAACATGGTACTGCTTGTTGTCCACTAGCCAGCGAATTGAGGTAGCATCCCAAATGATGGAATACACGGCGAATTTTTCTGAGAAGGTTCCTGATGACAGCGTGGTTTTCCCACCAAACTGGGCATGTTTACCTTCGTTTTGCCAGTGTACAGTTCCATGAACAGTATTTTCTCGTCCATTGCCTCCCACCATTTCCATGATGTCAATTTCGCCGCAGGCAGGCCAGCTCACTGTGTCAAAATTTGAGCCAAGCATCCAAAGTGCAGGCCAGATGCCTTGACCTTTGGGCAGCGCAGCGCGAATGTCAACTCTACCATAGCGAAAATCTTTTTTGCCTTTTGTGATGATTCTGGAAGAGGTGTATTCTTTCCCTCCAAAGGCTTCTTTCTTTGCGGTGATGATCAAGTGACCATCTTTTATGCTTGTATTTTGGGGTCTATAAAATTGAAGTTCGTTGTTACCCCAGCCATTAGTTCCATTACCAGTTTCGTGTGCCCAGTGATTTGAGTTCAGGCTGCTGCCATCAAATTCATCTGACCAAACCAAACTCATGTTTGAGTAAGAAGTGGGGGATGTTGCACCTTGTGTTGGGATGGTCACCGTAATTCCAGGTTGATCTGGTCCAGATTTATCGTCAGGAACGCATGCAGCCAATACTAAGGATACAAAAAAGAAAAGAGAATGAATTGTTCGCATAGTGCTAAAGTTATAAAAAAAACCGCCAGAGAAATTTCTCTGGCGGTTAAGTTACTTATTGTGAGATTAACTTAAAGGTCCACCAGACTCCAGTACCTGTTTCTATTTGTATAGTCATTCGCTTTACACCTGCTGTTTCTACCAAGCTGACTACTTTGTAGGATACTTCACTTGGAACTGCCACATTTGGAAGCTCACCAGCATTTACTGCTTTTGGTAAAGCCAAGTGAGCCCCTTGTCCTTTAAGAACTAGTGTTGCACCATCGTAGGTGAAGGTATAGTTACCCGTACCGTTGTGAGGAGCTTTAGGAGCGCCGCAACCGTCAGCACCTTGCCAGCCTTCAAGCCAAGTTTGGGTACCCATGTTCATGGTATAGGAGCCATTGTCATTGAAAGTATAGACATCATCAAAGAAGCAAGCTCTTGTAGTCACATCTGCAACGGTATTGAACCACCACTCTCTACTTCCTGCTGTAGGTCCTACGGTCATGGCTCCTTCAATAGGCTCCATTTTCCAGTTGCCCACAATCGCTGCACTAGCAGCTGGACCGGAGATCAACTTGAAATCCCACCATACGCCATT
>CAYNIK010000322.1:0-2091 GCA_964397145.1 uncultured Limnohabitans sp. | reverse complement strand
ACCTTTCGCCCTTCCCACGCCGATTACACCTACTTTGAAAAATATGGTCACCGGGACTATCGTGGTGGTGGAAGATCCAGTGCCCGAGAAACAGCTGCCCGCGTAGCAGGCGGAGCCATTGCCAAGCAACTGCTTGCTACCAAAGGAATAACTATCCAAGGTTATGTCTCCCAAGTAGGCCATATCCAACTTGAAAAACCCTACACCGATCTCAACTTGGACTTGGCTGAGGACAATATCGTTCGCTGTCCAGACCCGGCCTTGGCGGAAGTGATGATTGAACACATTGATCAAGTCAGAAAAAATCGCGATACAATCGGAGGTATCGTCTCCTGCGTCATCAAAAATTGTCCTCCAGGATTAGGAGAGCCCGTATTTGACCGGCTCCATGCTGAGCTAGGCAAAGCCATGTTGAGTATCAATGCGGTCAAAGGATTTGAATACGGTAGCGGATTTGAGGGAGTTACCCTACGCGGATCCCAGCACAACGATACTTTTGTACAGCAAGATGGAAAAATCCAAACCCTCACCAACCATTCGGGAGGGATTCAAGGAGGTATCAGCAATGGGGAGGACATCTATTTCCGCGTGGCATTTAAGCCAGTAGCTACCTTGATGCAAGACCAAACCTCAGTCAATACGGCTGGAGAATCCGTCACCGTAAGCGGAAAAGGCCGTCATGATCCTTGCGTAGTCCCTAGAGCAGTGCCCATCGTAGAAGCAATGGCCGCCTTGGTTATCGCAGACTTTCTATTACTTTCAAAAACTAATAAAATCGAAGCCCTTTAACCCAAAGAACTTTTGAAAAAATTACCTCTTCACACGCAAATCATTATCGGACTGGTTCTTGGCCTTGCCTTTGGATTGATTTCCATCAAAACAGGAATGCCGAAATGGATTACCTTAGATTACATCAAGCCCGTGGGCACTGTATTCATCAATGGGCTCAAAATGATCGCTATGCCACTGGTACTAGCCTCTTTGATCATTGGTGTATCCAATTTGGGTGACATATCAAAGTTGAGCCGTATCGGGGGGAGAACACTCTTCTTTTTTCTAATTACAACAGTCATTTCCATCTGCATTGGACTCGGCTTGGTCAATTTTTTTCAGCCCGGAGCAGCTTTACCTGAATCCACTCGGATGAATTTGATGTCCTTGTACGAAGGAGATGCCGACAAACGTGCAGAATCTGCATCCCAACTTCAAGATCAAAGCCCTCTACAACCCTTGGTGGATATGGTTCCCCAAAACTTCTTTTTGGCCACTACTGACAATGCCGCCATGCTGCAAGTCGTATTTTTTGCCATCCTAGCAGGTGTTGCACTATTGCAAATTCCTAGATCAAAAGCTGAGCCTGTTATGGCTTTCTTTGATGGGTTCAACGAGGTGATTACGCAGATTGTAAACTACATCATGGTCATCGCACCTTATGGCGTATTTGCCTTGATGGCTTCCCTCATTGTGGAGATTGCTGGAGACGATCCCGACTCTGCAGTCACTTTATTGTTGGCCTTGCTCAAGTATAGTTTAATCGTCCTAGCAGGCCTTTTCACCGTTATGCTGGTCGTATTCCCACTTCTTCTAAAAACAATGACTAAGGTGCCGGTAGGCCACTTTTTCAAAGCCATCCGTCCCGCACAATTGCTTGCCTTCTCCACCAGTTCAAGCAATGCTACCCTTCCGGTGACCATGAAACTTACCGAGGAGGAATTGGGGGTGTCTGAAAACATTGCCAGCTTTGTGCTCCCTCTAGGAGCAACAGTCAACATGAACGGAACCAGTTTGTACCAAAGTGTAGCAGCCGTATTTATCGCTCAGGCGCTAGGCATGGAGCTTAGCTTCGGCCAGCAAGTCATGATTGTATTGACCTCTACACTTGCGGCTGTAGGGTCTGCAGGGGTGCCAGGGGCAGGATTGATTATGCTCATTGTGGTATTGGAATCTATCGGTGTACCTGCTGCAGGTATTGCGCTCATCATGGCTCCTGATCGAATCTTGGACATGTTCCGCACCGTAGTCAACATTACAGGAGATGTGGTGGTAGCAGCTGTGGTTGCAAGCAAGGAAGGGGAACTGCCAGATGGAGTA
>CAYNIK010000321.1:0-2095 GCA_964397145.1 uncultured Limnohabitans sp. | reverse complement strand
AGGCTAAGAGCGCGCGTTTGATTTGATTGATTTCTCGAGGATTGGCACGACCTACTACCACCTTGGAAATCAGACGTTCCAGGTCGCCTGTCTGCTTCAGGTGTCCCAACATTTCCTCAATCAACGCCGGGTTTTGGTAAAAAAAGTCGACTACATTGAGTCGTTCTTCGATGGCTTTTTTGTCTTTTAACGGCAGGACCATCCACTTTTTCATCATCCTTGACCCCATGGGAGTCACCGTCTGATCTAGAATTTGAATGAGCGGCACCCCGCCTTCGTGTTGAGGAAACACCAATTCCAAGTTGCGAATCGTAAACTTATCCAGCCACACGTACTTGTCCTCTGGGATGCGGGAGATGGAGGAAATGTGCTGGATGTCCTTGTGCTCGGTCTCCTCCAAGTAATACAAAATCGCTCCGGCTGCTACGCTTGCCGAAGGCAGGTCTTCGATTCCAAATCCCTTCAAGCTGCTGGTACCGAAATGGTTTTTAAGTTTGTCGTAGGTAAAATCCACCTGATATACCCAATCCTCGCAATGGAAGGTGACGTAATCCGTTTTTAACAGTTCGGAAGCAGTTTTCTTGGCGGCTTTTGAAAAAATCAATTCGGAAGGAGTGAAACTTTGAAGCAGTTTTTCCAAGTAGGCAGCATTTCCCTCGGCACACATAAACTCACCCGTAGAAATGTCCAAGAAGGCGATCCCATGCTTCTCTTTTCCAAAATGGATGGAGGCCAGGTAGTTGTTTTTACGGGTGTCGAGGACCTGATCGTTGTAGGAAAGGCCGGGAGTAACCAGCTCGGTCACCCCCCTTTTTACAATGCCCTTGACGGACTTAGGGTCCTCCAGCTGATCACAAATGGCTACGCGATTGCCTGCACGAACCAATTTCGGAAGATAGGTATCCAAAGAGTGGTGTGGAAAACCCGCCAATTCAATGTGGGAAGCGGCTCCATTGGCTCGTCTAGTTAGTACGATGTCCAATACACGGCTAGCCACAACGGCATCCTCTCCAAAGGTTTCGTAAAAATCACCTACTCGAAACAGCAACAAGGCCCCGGGATGCTTGGCTTTGATGGCATTGTATTGCTTCATCAAGGGGGTTTCTTGGCCGTCTTTGGATTTGCTCATGCGTAAAATTAGAATTGTCGTACTTTTGAATCGGAAACTAGACCTGAAAATAGCCGATTCGAAAAGGAAATAAAAGAGATGAAGAAATTAAGCATGGAAGAGCTGGAGCGGCTATCCGTTCAGGAGTTTAAGGAAACCCAAAAATCTCCCCTCATTTTGGTGCTCGACAATGTTCGAAGCCTCAACAATGTAGGTTCTGCCTTTCGAACAGGGGACGCTTTCCGTGTGGAAAAAATTTACCTCTGCGGCATTACAGGCACTCCTCCACACCGAGACATTCAGAAAACAGCACTCGGCTCAACTGAGTCTGTGGATTGGGAATATTGCAGCAGTACTCGAGAAGCCCTTGCTCGATTGAAAGCCGAGGGCGTTCGTTGCTGCGCTCTAGAGCAGGTGGAAAACTCCACCCCCTTGCAACAATTTCAGCCCGAGAAAGGAAATAAGTATGCCTTGATCTTTGGCAATGAAGTCTTCGGCGTGGAAGAAGAGGTGCTCAAAATCTGCGACGAGGTCCTTGAAATTCCCCAGCTCGGTACCAAGCACTCCCTCAACATTTCCGTCACCCTAGGCATCGCCGTCTGGGATTTGATGGTGAAACTAGAAGAGTTATAGAAACAGAAGCAAGAGATTAGAGACAAGAAGCGAGACAAACAAGATGCAAGAGCCGAGAAGCAAGAATCAAGATTTTGGTTGGATTACCATGGAGTCTAATCTCTTGCTTCTACTTTTCACCTCTTCTTTATTCTTCAACCGGCGCATGGTGTTCGACATTACCCACCGCGGCGGGGAAGTAGCTAGTATCCTGTCCGCCGACAGGCAGGCAAGTATCAAGAACAGGGACTTTGTTTAGTTCACAATGGAGTCTAATTTCTTGGTTCTTGCCTCTTGTCTCTAATCCTATTTCCTACCCTATACTTAGAATGGGTATTTCCCTTCTGCAATCATTACATCCGCTACTTGTCTACG
>CAYNIK010000320.1:0-2108 GCA_964397145.1 uncultured Limnohabitans sp. | reverse complement strand
GTTTCAGTGAATAAAATCACCTTTTCCAACTCTGGGTTGGCAAACAAATCTGCCAACACTTCAAACTTATCTTGTCCTTCGGGTACCCGAATGGTTTGTTGTTCGATATTTTCGTTGGTGGTTGCGCCCGTAGAAACTTTCACCTCTACTGGGTTAGACAATAAGCCATCGATCAACTTTTTCTGTCCTGGTTCTAACGTAGCAGAGAACAGAAGGGTTTGGTCTCTTGCCCCAATTCTATTGACTAACTTGTTGACATCTAGCACAAAGCCCATATCCAACATCCGGTCAAATTCATCCAGTACAAGCGTATTGACTTTTCTTAGGTCCAATACACGGCGATCCGAAAGGTCCAATAGCCTTCCTGGTGTACCCACAATTACTTGGAGTTTACGCTCCAACTTAGGCAGATCCGAGTTGATGTTGGTGCCGCCGATAAAGGTGGCCGAATACAAACCCATGCCGGCGCTAAGGCTTTTAAATTCCTCTTCGATTTGAAGAGCTAGCTCACGCGTGGGAGTCACGACCAAGGCAGTGTAATTCCGAGGATCTTTGAGCGCATGTTCAATAATGGGAATCAAAAAGGCTGCGGTCTTACCCGATCCAGTCTTTGAAATTGCCATCACGTCTCTTCCATGAAGAAGTGGCTCGATGGATTGCTCTTGAATGGTGGTAAGCGTTTGGTAGCCTTTTGCTAAAATATTTTGAAGCAACTTGGCACTTAAGCCCAGTTCAGCAAATGATTTTTCGGTACGGAATCCTTCCTGTCCACTTGGCTGTGCTTTCTTTACGAAAAGCCTTGGATCAAGGGTAGACTCTTTCTTTTTCACCTGTCTTCGATCGGGATTTGCACCTCGAGCTGGAGCAGATGACTTGGTATTCTTTTTGGTAAATTGATTCATAAGTTCGTTTTAGGCTTTAACAGGCTGCATTTCGAGGTGACCAAGTTGGTACAGCATGGATGCATGGGCCTTCAAAGCGTCAAAAAATGTCTTTTTTGTATAGTAAGGAATATTGTATTCGGCAGCGGTTGCTTTCACAATCGGTGCAATGTTTCGGTAGTGTACGTGACAGATATCCGGAAACAAGTGGTGTTCAACTTGGTAATTTAAGCCTCCAATCATCCAAGAGAATACCGGGCTATTTTCAGAATAATTCGATGTCGTGGCTAGCTGGTGCAACATGCGTTCTCCTTCCACTATTCCATTTTCATTGGCTTGAGGAAAAGATACTTCCGGCATGATGTGGGCCGTTTGGAACACCAAGGATATGCTTAGTCCTGTAATAAAATGCAGGAGCAAGAAGGCGAGCAAAATTTGACCTACACCAAAGGAAGAGAAAGCGATTGGCAATCCAAGAATAAAGGCGTAATAGATCAGTTTCCATGCAATGATTTTTAACACGGTATTTCGATACACGTTCTCTCCTTTAAACAAGCCCATTTTGTAATACCTGTCAAATCGGATAAAATCTTTGGAAGTCACCCAAGAAACAGTGGATAGGCCGTAAAAGATCCAAGTATACCAATGCTGAAATTCATGCATTTTATTTTTTGGAGCATGCGGTGAGAATCGAAGAAAAAATGGGGCGTTGATGTCATCGTCACCTTCGGGGATATTTGTGTACGAATGGTGCAACACGTTGTGTTGGATCCTCCAGACGGTAGCGTTCGCGCCGACCAAATTGAGAGTATACCCTAGTAGTTTGTTGATTCTTGGATTTTGGGAATAGGTACCATGAATGGCATCGTGCATAATTCCCATGCCGATTCCTGCCATACCAAATCCACTGACTACATAGCAAGCAAAAAGCTGCCAGGTTTGGTCAAATAGACCGAAACTCAATAAGATGATGGGGAGAAAATAAACGCTGAGCATGACCACCGTCTTGAACTTCATCTCCTTATTTGCAAACTTGGTTTGTTGTGTAGAAGTGAAATAAGCGTTGACTCTGCTTTTTAGGGTAAGGGAAAATTCAGACAATGCTGAATCAGAAAATCGAATGGTCTTAATGAGGTGCTTATTTTGGTAGGTACTGGTAAATCTGGGTTCTCTAAAGATTGTTAACTGCAGGTTTTAACTCAAAAAAGATGATCTTCTATCGAATTA
>CAYNIK010000319.1:0-2108 GCA_964397145.1 uncultured Limnohabitans sp. | reverse complement strand
CCTTTGTCTGCCGCATTTTTCTGTCTCCAGATTTTTAAAGTCAATTTCATCTGTCTACGCTAGTTTTATTTTGGGTCAAGGGCTTTGGCTTTTCTTGGATTAGTTGAAAGAAAAGCCAAAGGCAACTCAACTTGAAGTATTTGTCAACAACTTATTTATAGGAACGCTGGGTGAGTTTCACATTTTCAAAGACCAATTCTTCTTTGACCAACTCTTCCTCTTTCCCTTCTCCAAGGTACTTCCATGCTGCAACGTATGCGAAATTCTCATCGTCACGCAAGGCTTCTCCATCTGGAGTTTGGTATTCTTCACGGAAGTGACCTCCACAGGATTCGTTTCTGTTCAAAGCATCATCTACCATCAATTCACCTAGTTCCAAGAAATCCGCCACACGGTTGGCTTTCTCAAGAGTTTGGTTAAGTTCCTCATTGGTACCCAACACCTTCACATTCGACCAAAATTCCTTTTTCAATGCTTGAATCTCTGCTTTTGCTTCCTTCAAACCAGCTTCTGTTCGGGCCATTCCGCACTTATCCCACATGATCTTGCCCAGTCGTTTGTGGAAATAATCCACAGGCTTGGTCCCATTAATTTTCAAAAGACGGTCTATTCCTTGCTTCACTTCTTCTTTTGCTCGAGCGAATTCTGGATGATTTTCGTCCACTTTGGTAGGTGCAAGCTGTGCCAAATAATCCCCTATGGTGTAAGGAATTACAAAGTATCCATCTGCTAGTCCTTGCATCAAGGCAGAAGCACCCAAACGGTTGGCTCCGTGCTCAGAGAAATTAGCCTCACCCAAGGCATACAGACCTGGTACAGTAGTCATCAAATTGTAGTCTACCCAAAGCCCACCCATGGTGTAGTGCACCGCAGGATAGATCATCATTGGCGTTTCGTACGGATCCTCTCCAGTGATCTGCTTGTACATATCAAAGAGGTTTCCATACTTCTGTTCAATGATCTTTCGTGTATCTCGCTTGATCGCATCACGGAAGTCTAGGAATACTGCCTCACCGGTTTCGTTTACGCCACGACCTTCGTCACAAACGTATTTGGCATTACGGGAAGCCACGTCACGAGGTACGAGGTTACCGAAAGAAGGATACTTACGCTCCAAGAAATAGTCGCGATCCTCTTCCTTAATATCATTTGCTTTGATTTGCCCTTTTCTGAGTTTCTCAGCAATTTCTTGCGTTGCTGGCACCCACACTCGTCCGTCGTTACGAAGCGATTCAGACATCAAGGTCAACTTGGACTGATGATCTCCCGATACAGGAATACAGGTAGGGTGAATCTGAGTAAAGCAAGGGTTAGCAAAAAACGCCCCACGCTTGTGTGCTCTCCATGCCGCAGTTACGTTGGATCCCATGGCATTGGTAGAAAGGAAAAATACGTTGCCATACCCACCGGTACACAAAAGAACGGCATGGGCTGCATGCGTTTCCACTGCGCCAGTGATCAGGTTACGTGTTACAATCCCTTTGGCTTGGCCATCGATGACCACCAAATCCATCATCTCCGTACGTGGAAATAATTTTACTTTTCCATTGGCTACCTGTCTGCTCAAGGCAGAGTAGGCGCCCAATAGGAGTTGCTGTCCTGTTTGACCGCGAGCGTAGAAAGTACGGGATACCTGAGCTCCACCGAAGGAACGGTTGGCCAATAATCCTCCATATTCTCGAGCGAAAGGAACCCCTTGTGCGACGCATTGATCAATGATTTTGACGGACACCTCAGCCAAGCGGTACACGTTGCCCTCTCGAGCACGGTAATCTCCACCCTTGATGGTGTCGTAGAAAAGTCTGTAAATGGAGTCCCCGTCGTTTTGATAGTTCTTGGCTGCGTTGATCCCTCCTTGAGCAGCGATAGAGTGTGCTCTTCTTGGGCTATCCTGAAAGCAAAATGCCTTCACATTGTAACCCAATTCTGCTAGGGAAGCTGCGGCAGATGCTCCCGCCAAACCTGTGCCTACGACAATCACATCGTACTTACGCTTGTTGGCCGGATTGACGAGCTTGCTTGAAAACTTATGCTTAGTCCATTTTTCTGCCAAAGGACCAGCAGGTATTTTGGAATCTAGTATCATAGGGGACTATTTAGTAGCTAGT
>CAYNIK010000318.1:0-2110 GCA_964397145.1 uncultured Limnohabitans sp. | reverse complement strand
CATTTCTCCATTCGGCAAAGTCATTTCGATCTTGGGTGCTGTCGGGATCAATCAAACGCTCCTTGGGGAAAAATAAACCGTCCGAACCGCTGAGCAAGGATTCAAATACCAGCGCTTGGTTTTTGCGGTCGAGCACATGGTAAAACTGCAGTCCATTGCCGAGTTTGAATTCCTGATAGAGGTGGTATTCTTGACGTAGTTCTCGAGCACGTGACTGCTGTAACCAGACCTTGGCATCCTCGTAAGTGAAGTAAAGGGATGTAGGATCGATGGAAGGAGGCACGATACCCCCAATTTCATTGACGACATGCTTCATCCGGGAAAAGGACCCCAAGAGCCAATAGCGCCCGTTTTCAGATCGGTAATTGGTATGCAACGAATAGGCATTTTGCACCACCATCTGGTCATCTCGTTTGGCGGGGTTGAGGGTCTTTCGTACGCGCTGCGTGGAAAAATCAAAGCCCACATTCCAGCGGGGATTTACATTGCGCGCAAAAGAAAGGTCCAACATATTTCGGTGTCCTCCTCCAAAAAAGGCAGCCATTTCCGTAAATGGCGATTTGGAATCGTAATACTTTCGGGTGGAAGGGTCCTTGAAATACAGGTCATACGCATCAAAACCTGAACTCAAGCCAATTTGCTCAGGTAAGCTAAAAAAGAGGGGCTTGGCAGCAGATCCAATATTTCCCAAGTCCTGATACTTCCATCCTGACTTGGCCACGGGATCGTAGTTATGAAAATTAGTGAGTAGCGTATCCACCTCATACAAAACGAGGCTGTTGCGCTTGATGGCCTGCTCGTAAAAGTAGAGTGTGGTCTTGGGTCCGTACACCTGCTTGGTACTGTCGTCCAGTAGCGTCCGACGCCCTTCCTGATCTGTGGCCTCCTTGGGATCGGCAAGCTGCTTGGCCGGACGTGCAGGTGCACCAGTCCCTCCCTGAGGAACGGGACGCTGTCCCCGTGCAGCCTGCGCTACCACGAGAAAAACTACTGCCGACAAAATGAGGAACTTCCTGATCACGGGTGAAGAAGGTTTTTTCTTAGCCTTTGAAGCAGCTGCTCTTCTTGAATTGGGTCGAGTGCTACCTGTATGGGCAGGGCAAAAATCGAAATTTTCGACCACATTTCGGTTGCAGCAAGGGATTTAAGTTTTACCGCATCCTTTTCTGTGGTGAGTAGCACTGCGTTTTTTCCCTTCTCTTGCCCTATAACTTTCAATAGTTGAGCCGCATCTTCGGATTTGTAGGCATAGTGATCCGGAAAAGAAAACGAATCGACCACATCATACAGCTGCTTGCAATACGCCAAAAATGGACCATTATCTGCCAAGCCTGCAAGCGCAATGACCGCTTTAAAGTTGGTCTGGCTTGGGCCCGCTACTTGATAGGGTCTGCCATAGTTTAGGGTAGAAAAGAACAGGTCTGCCTCCGGATTTAAATAAGGCGCTAACTCCTTGTTTAGCTTATTTTTTTCTTCCTGACTCAGATGGGAAGGACACTTGGTCACCACTACTACATCCGCCCGCTTGGCACCAACCCTGGACTCCCGAAGCCTACCCATGGGAAGTAGGTAATCTTTGGAAAAAAGGGAAGCATAGGGAGTCAAAAGAATCCGGAAATCTGGATTCAGCTTCCGGTGTTGAAAGGCATCATCTAAGACTAGGAATTTCAGATCTGGTCGGAGATGCTTGATTTTTTGCGTAGCTTCTACCCGATCCTCCCCGACAAAAACAGGAATTTCTTCCTTGAATTGGGTAAAAAGCTGCAAAGGCTCATCCCCCACCTCGGCTGCAGTACTGGTAGAAATCAACTGAATAAAACCTTTGGTTTTGCGTCCATAGCCTCGGCTCAGGGTTCCAACGGCCACCTCATCGCGAAGCTTGCGTACCAAAAATTCCACCCAGGGAGTTTTGCCTGTTCCCCCTACCGAAAGGTTGCCCACCACAAGAGTCCGGATCGGAGACTTCTGACTTGGGATTAGTCCTCGGTCAAACAGAAAGTTTCGTGCCGCAGTAATCCCATGAAAAAGAAAAGCTGCTGGAGCAAGCAGGTAGGCGTACCAAGGCATTGAATAGAATTGCTATTTTTGTTCAAATTAAAGAAAAAAATGG
>CAYNIK010000317.1:0-2110 GCA_964397145.1 uncultured Limnohabitans sp. | reverse complement strand
GTAGTGGATTTGGGCTGTATTTCGCTCGATCAAGGAGTCCAATAAGTATTGATTTTGCTCCACATCCTTTCGAAATGCCACGATCATTTCATGTGCCCGACGCTTTTCATTGATTTGCTCGCGGATGTTTTCGGCAATAAACCCCATGCTGACAGCCAAAAACAACATGAGAAACTCGAGTAGGTATTCTTTTGGTCTTTTTAACATAAACAATTTTGATTCAAGCCGAATGGAACCTGTTACACAGGTTTTATTCGCAAAACAGATTTTCTTGAGTTAGAAGGGATGATTTGGAGTAGAATCGTAATTCATTTTGGAGGGCTTCAAGGTGCTTTTTGGAACGAAGGGTACTAGGATTCTGCTGGATACAGCACCGTCCAACTTGATGGCAAAGGTTCCGCCCTGTAATCGTGCCTTTTGCTGCTCGGTGGGTAAGCAGGGGAACACCCCTAGGTTTCCCATACAATCTTCCTCCTTGGGCATGGAAGAAATGAGTACTTCCAAGCGATGTCCTTTCTGGATACTGGCAAGCCGAGGTGCCAAAGGGAATTCCAGGATGTATTCTTTTCCAGAAGTTACAGCCATTTCTCGGGACAATTGTACCTGTGGCCGAATAAACTGATCTCCACTTTTCCATGACTTTTCCTGGTCCAGCTCAGACAAGGAGGCGATTACATTCCCTTGGGTGATTCTAGTTTTTGTTCCTTTTTCATCCACCAAAAAAAGTTCCACCAAGAAGGTCATGTCTTTGGAGGTAGTGGTAGCCAGTAGTCTCACCGATCCAGGTCCTGCGAGCACCTTTTCTTCAGTGAAAGGCTCGGTTTGAAATGAAATGCTGGTGTTAGCTTCAGCTCTTGGACCAAAGCGTAACGACGCAGTGGAATTGGGTGTGGATAGACTTAGGTCTTTTCCTAAGACAAAGGACTGGTAGTTGGTAGTGAAAGGGTAGGTTGCAAAATCATACCAAATCCCGGTTACCATGTCGATGGCATGGAAAGGGGCTTGAGTAGTGAACTGTGGCATTTCTTTGTCCATCAGCCATTTGTCGTACCAGGCCAGCGTCATGTCCACATTCAAGCCCTTGTAATGTCCCCAAGGCCCCATGACCAGCTGGTAATTTGGAGAAATAGGCTGGCTAGAATCCATCAGTCCATACTTCGACTTGCCAGCATGTAAATTTTGTAGCCCGGCGTACAACTCCGAAATTCCTGTGGGATACAGGTCTTGCCATCCTCCTACGAGTAGGATGGGGATTTCGGATTGTTGGACTTGTTCTAGGTAATTGATTGGCTGTCGACTTTTCCAAAACTCACCCTCCAGAGCCAATTCTCCACCACCACTCCAAGATTTGAACAATCTTTTGCCCACTGCTGAGGTGGAATCATTGCCCAGCATCCCCGGCTGATCGAAGTCCCTTGGAAAATAGATGGATTGGGAAGGCACTCCTCCTGGGGTCAGTTCCCGGTAGGGGAATGCGCCCATGTAGGTAGGGACGATCGCCTTCACAGGGGAATTTTTCCCAATTTTTGCTGCAGTAGACACCTGGGTAAATCCCAACCAAGAGGTTCCAAACAAACCTATTTTTCCATTTCCATGAGGGAGTTGGGTAGCAGCCCAAGAGACAATTTCTGGCCCATCTTCTTGCTCTCGTGAGGATAAGAATTCATTTCTCCCGCCCGAGCCATTGGTGCCTCGGATATGAGCGACCACACAGATGTAGCCCCGTTTCACGTAATAATCAATGTAGCCGATGTGGGGGGCTGCATTCATAAATGCATAAGGACTCTGGGTCAGCAAAACAGGGAATTTCTGCCCCGCGACTTTAGCGATGCTGTCTGCAGGGGAATACACATCTACCAGAAGTACGGCTCCATCACTCATGCTGACCTTCAACCCCAGTTCCGATTTCATGGCGTATTGTGCCGGTCGAGTGGGCCAAGAATGGGTTTGTGACCTTACATAAGTCAGAACTAAACAAAATAGTACAAGAGTTAGCAGGATTTTTTTCATAGACCCAGTTAGGTTTTTGGAAACTAATTCTAACTAAAAAAAATAAATGTTCTAAAAAATCACAATAGGCTTCTCGTTTTTTTGCTAAAGTGAATGTGGA
>CAYNIK010000316.1:0-2111 GCA_964397145.1 uncultured Limnohabitans sp. | reverse complement strand
CAAAAGAAACGTTTCCACGGACGGTTTTTTCACCACCACCGGCATACACTACGGAAGTATCGCTTTCCGATACGGCTACTGCACCCATGGAGCCACCAAAAAAACCATCGGACACCGGTCGCCAAGTTTGGCCAGCATTGCTAGTTTTCCAGATACCCCCTCCAGTAGAGGCGAAGTAGTACGATTTGTCATTTCCCTTGACTCCTGTTACCGCATCCGCTCTTCCACCTCGAAATGGGCCAATTAGGCGCCATTGGACTGCGTCATACAATTTGGAATCAGGAACTTGCTGCCCTGTGACAGGGAGACTTAGAATGAGAAGCAGCAGGAGGGCGCCACTCCGAAGCAGAGCTTGAAAAGAAATCATGGATGGTTGAATTAATATCTTGAATTAAGATAGATGAAAAGTTGGAATGGGAAGTGAAAAAATTGATTAGTGGCAAAAAGTTGGGCTAAGGGCAAAAAAAAACCTCTTCCTAGGAAGAGGTTTTAAAGAACTTAGGATGGGGAATTAATCCTGAGCAGGAACGATGCTCACGTAGGATTTACCATCAAATCTTTTCTTGAATGCTACTACACCATTGGTCAATGCGAATAGCGTGTGGTCTTTACCTACCCCAACATTCAATCCTGGGTGGTGCTTTGTACCTCTTTGTCTTACTAGGATGTTTCCTGCGATGACTGCTTCACCGCCGAACTTTTTCACACCCAATCTTTTGGAATGTGACTCACGACCGTTCTTGGAACTACCTACACCTTTTTTGTGTGCCATGGTTTTATTCGTTTATGATTTCTTTGGAAAGAAAATCTTATAAAGTGATAGATTCAATCATTACTTTGGTGAAGTCTTGTCTGTGACCATTCTTCTTTTTGTAGCCCTTGCGGCGCTTCTTTTTGAAGACAATCACTTTGTCACCTTTTACATGACCCAGAATTTTTCCGGATACCTTGGCTCCTGCGAGTAGCGGAGCGCCTACAGACACAGTGCCTTTGGCTTCTGCCAATAAGACCTGGTCAAATTCGACGGAAGCGCCAGCTTCGCCTGCCAATTTAGGGGCGTAGACGAACTGATCTTTTGTTACTTTGAACTGCTTTCCTGCGATGTTAACAATTGCGTACATGTTGCTTGATTTATCGAAATCGGAGTGCAAATATAGGAATTGAAATGAAACTAAAAAAACTTTCCCCAAAAATGATAAAAGAATCCCTCGACCTTTTGGGTAAAAAAATCAGCGCTTGACTTGGGTAAAATTTAAGGTTGATTTTCAAAACTCGAGAATTTAACAAAAAGAACAACTAAAATTTTAACTAGCTATTTATCAATGATTTATGTAATAAAAAAATTAATAATTTTTATTGACTATAGTTCAAAACAGAGGTCAGTGTCCAGTGCAAAAAACTTTTTTCAACTATTTTCAAATTATTCAATCGGGTTAAATCGCTAAATTTGATTGATTTTATACTTAATACAACTAAATTTAATAAATTGATATATAGCTATTTACATCATTTTTGACCGTTGGTCATTTTGGCTTTTTTTGCTCGATTTTAGACTTTTTTATTCCCATTTTGATCCTCATATTTGTTGACAAGCTGTTCTGAAAAGACAGCTTTTTCCTTCACAGGAAGTCCCAAAGGCATATTTTATGTCGAAAATCCCAAATCATAGATTACAACAACTAGAGAGCGATGCAGCAAGAGCCGATTTTACAAGAAAACAGTAACCGTTTTGTTTTATTTCCTATTCAACATGCCGACATCTGGCAGTACTATAAGAAAGCTGAAGCCAGCTTTTGGACAGCTGAGGAAATTGATCTAAGCCAAGACCTTACCGATTGGAAAAACTTGAATGACGGGGAAAGACATTTTGTGTCCCACGTTTTGGCCTTCTTTGCCGCTTCAGATGGTATTGTAAATGAAAACTTAGCTGAACACTTCGTAGCAGAAGTGCAATACACAGAAGCCAAGTTTTTCTATGGTTTCCAAATTGCCATGGAGAACATCCACTCCGAAACCTACTCGTTGTTAATTGATACCTATATCAAAGACAATGCAGAACGCGATCGCCTACTTAATGCGATTGAACACATTGATTGCGTAAAGAAAAAAGC
>CAYNIK010000315.1:0-2118 GCA_964397145.1 uncultured Limnohabitans sp. | reverse complement strand
GTGCGACTTCGATTTGGTAGTCTGCGGCATTTTGCCAGTAGGCTTCACCGGGTTTTCCTGAGGCAGATCGGTAGCTGTTTCCTCTGCGGTCGATGACTTCGGAGAAGTTTTTTTGGTTGTTGTCCTTTCCTTGTTGTGAAAAAGTAGGGAAAGGCACATTCAGCATAAAGAGGGACAAAAGTCCGCCTAGTTGAAGTATTCTTTTCATGGTTGGTTTGTATTTGCGTTCAAAATAGTGACAAAACTGCTTTTGACGATATTTTTTTACGTGAAGGTAGGCAAAATGGTTGGACTCTACTGCTGCTCTAGACTTGTTTACTCATTAAAAAGGACCTTAACTTTGGGGTCTAAACCAACTTATTCATGTTTCGATTACTAGCTGCACTTAGCTTGATTTTTACCCAAATCCTCACGGCCAATGCCCAGCAGGATACTACCACCCAAAAACTGGAAGAGGTGCTCATTCAGGAAAACCGCATTCAACTTCCATTTTCTAAGCAGAATCGTTCACTTGTAGTCCTCGATCGTCGACAGCTTGAGGTCAGTCCGGCCAAAAGTTTGAATGAGGCACTCAGCTTTGTTCCTGGGGTAGATGTGCGGCAGCGAGGGGTAGCTGGAGTACAGGCAGATATCGGGATTCGTGGAGGCTCGTTTGAGCAGACCCTTTTGTTGATTAATGGAATTAAGTTGAGTGATCCACAGACAGGGCACCACTTGATGAATATTCCCATTCCGCTTGTGGGAATCGACCGGGTGGAGGTTTTGAAAGGTCCCGCCTCTCGAATTTTTGGACAAAATGCCTTTACCGGTGCAGTGAATGTCATCACCCGATTGTCGAGTACGCCTAGCCTTCGTGTGCAGAGTTATTTGGGTGATTTTGGATCCAAGGGCATCAGCGCAGCGGCTTCCTTGCCCGTTGGTAATTACCGGCAGCAGCTTTCTTTTTCCAGTGATGCCAGTGACGGGCATTGGTACAATTCGGATTACCGGGTGCGCAACCTGTTTTACGAGGGGGGTGCGCAACTGAATTCCTCACATGAAATTCGAGGGATGGTAGGCTATACGGATCGAACCTTCGGTGCCAATGGGTTTTATACCTCAGCTTTTCCAGATCAATGGGAAAGCATTCAAACCAAATTGACAGCCCTGTCGCATACCTACAAAAAAGGGAGAGTTCAACTGCTGAGTCGTGCCTATTGGAGGGAAAATGAGGACGAATTTCGATTGAGGCGAACCGATCCCGCTTTTTTTCAAAACAACCATACCTCCACCGTCACGGCCCTGGAGACACATGGGACTTACAGCAGTAAACTTGGGGTTACCGGAGTTGGGTTGGAGTTGAGACGAGAGGCCATTGTATCTAGCAATCTTGGGGATCATTCACGTGAATTGGTTGGGGTCTTTGCTGAGCAATTTGTTTCCATTGGGGAAAAGGGAGAGGTACGAGGAGGACTTTATTCCACCTACTATTCGGAATATGGCTGGAAGCATTTTCCAGGCGTAGAACTTGGTTACCAAGTCAGTCCAACACTTCGAGTTTTCTCTGGCGCTGGGTCTAGTTTCCGGATTCCTACCTATACGGACTTGTATTACCGAGGGCCAACCAATGTGGGGAATCCAGATTTGAAGCCAGAGGAAGCGTTTTCCCTGGAGTTGGGGGCCAAATGGTCCAAGACAAATTGGAGAGCCGAGCTGGTCTTGTTTAATCGAGCCAGTGAAAATCTGATTGAGTGGACCCGCGGTACTTCCAGAGAGCCATGGAAGCCACAAAATTTTACATCTGTGAACTTTCAGGGGGTAGAAAGTTCGCTAGTCTATCAATGGAACTCAGGCACTCGACCGATCGCCATCAAGGAATTCCAGTTGGCCTACAATTACATCCATGCCAGCTTGGAGCAAGTTCCTGGATTGGAATCTCGCTATGCGCTTACGGCGCTACGGCATCAATTGATCAGTGGGCTTCTTCTGGGGTTAGGCAAAAAAGTGGAATGGAACACCAAGTTGCGCTATGTGGAGCGAATCAGTATGGATCCTTATTTGGTGATCGATACACGAGTGGATTACAATCGACTTGGAATGCTGGGGATTTTTGGGGAGGTGTCCAACCTTGGAGATGCG
>CAYNIK010000314.1:0-2119 GCA_964397145.1 uncultured Limnohabitans sp. | reverse complement strand
TGGTCACCGGAGGCTTTACAGGTGAGTCAGTGATCTCCTTAAAAAGTGCCGCCGTAGTGGAGAAGACCATCGACCGAGCGCGCTATGATGTATTTACAATCTACATCTACCCAGGGGATTGGTATCATTTGACTCCATCTGGCGAAAAGATAGCTGTGGATCTCAATGACTTTAGCCTCCATTTGGAGGGTAAAAAAATCACCTTTGATGGGGTATTTACTATCCTGCATGGCTCTCCTGGTGAGGATGGCAAGCTAGCGGGTTACTTTGACTTGCTCGGAATTCCTTACACTACCTGTGACCAGCTTACTTCTGCAATCACGATGAACAAGGGATACACCAAAGCCATCGTGCAAACCATCCCGGAATTGCAGGTGGCCCGTTCGATGCAGCTTTTTGAGCAGGAGCCAACGGCTGCAGAAAGAATCCAAGAGGAACTTCAATTGCCCTTATTTATCAAGCCCAACAATGGGGGAAGTTCTATCGGAATGAGTAAGGTGAAGACTTGGGAAGATCTGCCTGAAGCCCTGGACAAGGCCTTTGCGGAAGATTCCCAGGTGCTTGTGGAGGAATTTGTGTCCGGCAGAGAGTTTTCAGTGGGGATATTTAAGGAAAATGGAAAAATTACCGTATTGCCGGCTACAGAGATAGTGAGCAGTAGGGAGTTTTTTGATTACGAAGCCAAGTACGTGCCTGGTGTATGTGAAGAAATCACTCCAGGCCGCATGAATTCTGAAGAGGTGGCACGTGTGGAGCGTATCGCAAAAAAGGTCTATGCGGTACTCAACTGCAAAGGCGCAGTGCGGATTGACTACTTCCTTCAAGAAGAAACGGGAGCCTTTTATTTTATTGAAATCAATACGGTGCCTGGGCAAACCGAGACCAGCTTGATTTCGCAGCAGGTGCGGGCTATGGGTATGGAGGTGTCTCATTTTTATACCCTGCTCATCGAAGAGATGTTTGCCGCTGCTACCAAAAAGTAAGCAGTATATGGAGCAAGAATTGCATTTCCTTTCAAAAAAGAGCGTGTTTTTTGCAATTAGTTCTATTTTTGTAAAAGAAAGCGTACGCAAATGATTCAAAAATTATTCCCTCTGGACAAAAATTATATCCTTCGTCAGGCCCAATCGGTGCTTGAAGAGGAGTTGTTGGATCAGATGGTCATTGAATTAAAAGCGTCCTATACCCAACTGTACAATCCCTTGCAGTTGATGGACCACACCTATCGTTCGATTTTGGAGCGAAATGATTTTCCTCGCGAGCGAATCCGCGTGATTTACCGACAGCTTTCTGGAATTTACCGATTCCGACATGGGGACAACCAGCTCGAGCTTTTATTTGATGGGCGTACCCATTTTGAAAAATTCCAAGAGGACTGGAAGGCATCTTTTATTTCCTATGTTCGGCAATTGGGCCAGCACGAGCCCTATGTAAAGACCCTGCTTCGGATGACCTTGCTTCATGACACAGAATCTCGTGCGGAGTGGGCCGAGAACCACTGCAAGGGCTTTGTCAACCAGTTTTTTGACCTGAAAGTGATCAAAAGGCAAGGCGAACTTCGCCTGAAAGTATCCTGATTTTTGAGAAGTTAGCCCTTAGAAATTAGGGCTAAGCAGGTACTTGCTGTAGAATTCATCAATCACTTTGACCGCTTCAGTAGCGGTATCCACCACACAGAACAGGTCCAAATCCGATTCACTGATGTAATGCAGGTCGTCTTGCAGAAGTCTAGTTTTGATCCAATCCACTAATCCGCCCCAGTAATCTTTCCCCACCAATACAATTGGGAATCGACCAATTTTGTTGGTTTGGATGAGGGTGAGCGCTTCAAAAAATTCGTCTAGCGTTCCAAATCCTCCTGGGAGAACGACAAATCCTTGGGAATAGCGAACAAACATCACCTTACGCACAAAGAAGTAATCAAAGTTGAGCAGCTTATCTCGGTCGATGTAGAGGTTGTTAAACTGTTCGAATGGGAGCTGGATGTTGAGTCCCACGGACTTTCCACCTTCCGAGAAGGCACCCTTATTTCCTGCCTCCATGATGCCTGGCCCACCTCCTGTGATGACACCATAGCCATGGCGTACCAGTTTGGCCGCAATTTCCTCGGCGATTTTGT
>CAYNIK010000313.1:0-2127 GCA_964397145.1 uncultured Limnohabitans sp. | reverse complement strand
GTTTCCAACTTCATGCCTCGGCTTCCCTTGATTAGGATCAGGTAGTCTTCCAATTTGCTGTCTTGGAGCCAGTTGCGGAAAGAAAAAGGGTCAGGAAAATACAAGGCTGAAGGGGCGGTTTCCAGTGCGGAAACGATCAATTTTCCTGTAAAGCAGACCTTGTCAAAGGCAAATTCACTGACCAGCTCACCCAACTTGCGGTGCTCTTCCGCTGCGTAGTCTCCCAACTCAAACATGTCTCCTAGAATGACCATTTTGTGTTTCTTCCCCGTCATCTTTCCAAAGGTGCGGATGGCGACCTCCATGCTGGATGGGTTGGCATTGTAAGCATCCAAGACAATCACATTGCTGCGCTTTTCTACGAGCTGGGAACGCATGTTCTCTGGAGTGTATTCCAAGATCCCACGAACGGCATCCACCATCGGGACACCAAAGTAGGCACCCATAGTCAGGGCATTGGCGATATTTCCAAAATTGTATTCCCCCACGAGCGAAGAGACCTGTAGGCCCGCTATTCCTGGCACAGAAAAGGAAACAAAAGGATCGGCCCCATGAAATTCAACCTCACAAAAATCTCCCGGAGCGGGATACAACACTGGATTTTCAAAGCGAGCAATCAGCGGCGCCAAATTCGGGTCCTGGGTATTGATGAATACGGTTCCCTGGTGGGTCTTTAGGAATTGGAACAGTTCGGTTTTGGTTTTCAAAACTCCCGCAGGACCTCCCATGCCCTCCAAGTGGGCCTTCCCAATATTGGTGATGCATCCGTGGGTAGGTTCTGCGATACCGCACAGCTCCTCAATATCTCCTTGCTTGTTGGCGCCCATCTCGATGATGGCGATTTGGTGTGCTGCAGTTAAGCGAAGCAAGGTCAAGGGTACGCCGATATGGTTGTTCAGGTTACCCTGGGTCGCAAGCGTATTGAATTTTTGCTTCAGTACGCTGTGCAAAAGCTCCTTGGAGGTTGTTTTTCCATTGGAACCTGTCAATCCAATGACCGGAATATCAAATTTTCGTCGGTGATACGTGGACAGCTGCTGCAAGGTGCTCAAGACATCTTCGCACAAAAAATAGCGGGCATCTCCAGCAGGAACTATAGCAGGGTCATCCACGACTACGCCCGAAGCTCCCATCTCTAGGGCAGTTGGTGCAAAGGCATTCGCATCAAAATTTGGGCCTTTCAAGGCAAAAAAGAGATTCCCCGAATCAATTTTCCGAGTATCTGTACTTACACCAGTGCTGTTGAGAAAAAGGGAGTAGAGCGTGTCCAGGTTCATTTTTTTCAAAAATTTGTCACAAAATAACGCAATCGAAGCATCTTTGCAGTGAGCGGTTCGTTTTATTTTAAGCGAATGCACCCCTCACCCTCACCATGCGAAAAATTCTTGTCCTAATTTTGATATGGATCGCCACACCCCTGCTTGGGCAGCAGGTGGTGGAATTGGAGCAGGGCAAAAGCATTCGCCTGAAGGGGCAAGTGCTCTCGAATGGCTTTTCGCTAGGAATCAACTCTGCCCAGATCCAAACGCTAGACCTTACTGGGGATGGAAAAGAGGAATGGGTGGTTTGGGACATCAATTCACGGCAGCTGCAGGTTTTTGAGAAAAAGGGAGAGCAGTTCCTTATCCGGCCTGAACTCAGTTACTTTTTCCCTTCAGATGTAAGTGGATTTTTGGTCCTAGTAGATTTTGATCGAGACGGGAAAAAGGACCTCTTTACCTCTACCGCACTCGGCGTAAAAGCCTACCGCAATACCTCATCTGGAACCCAGATTTCCTGGAGCTTGGCTCAGAATTTCTTGCGCTTGGAGGGAGCCAATAACATTCCTGCCAATAACCTAGATACGCCACTCCTTCAAGACTTGGATGGTGATGGGGATTTGGACTTGCTCCTCTTCAACTTTGCCGTTGGGGACTACTTGGAATACTACCGCAATACCTCCATCGAACGCAAGGGCAGTTCGGATATCGATGGTTTTGCTTTTCCGGTTCGGCACTGGGGGGGCTTTGAGTTTTGCGGTTGTGGGCAGATCAGCTTCGGGCTGACCTGCGACGGAAGAACCCTCGCTAATCCTTCAACTCCCCTTGACCAAGCCCGAGTGCAGCATGCGGGGGGACATAGTTTGCT
>CAYNIK010000312.1:0-2133 GCA_964397145.1 uncultured Limnohabitans sp. | reverse complement strand
TCTCGGCTCTTGCTTCTCTCAAATGAATTACTTCGAGTGATGAAGGAAGAATTGGTCAGAGCAGTATCGACTGTGGTCCGTTGACCAAAAATTAGCTCTTCAATCGTGCTATTGGCGTTCGTGCCCCCTTGGTCACTTGATCGATTTCACAGAGAATTTCTGCATCCAGCGGCAAGTACAGATCCACGCGTGAACCGAATTTGATAAAGCCAAATTCTTCTCCTTGCTGTAGCGTAGATCCTTTGTCCACATACCACTTGATTCGTCGAGCCAAAGCCCCTGCAATTTGACGAACCATCAAGGTATTGCCCTTGGCATCACGCAGGACCATGGACGTGCGTTCGTTCTCTGTACTGGACTTCGGATGCCATGCCACGAGGTATTTACCAGGGTGGTACTTAAAATAGTCTACCGTGCCTTGAATCGGGGAGCGATTCACGTGAACATTGATGGGTGACATAAAAATGGAAACCTGCTTCCGCTTTTCCTTGAGGTATTCGTCCTCAAAAGCCTCCTCGATGACCACTACTTTTCCATCTGCAGGAGCAAAGACAATCCCCTCCTCCTGAGGCGCCTCAAAAATTGGATTTCTGAAAAATTGAAGTACAATGAGGTAGAGGACCATGCTCCCCCCTAAGGAGAGATTGAAGAGCAGTCTTTCTTCTGGAAGAAAATAAAAAAGTAAATAATTCGCTAATGAAAGGAGCAGAAGCATCCAAAATAAAAGTGTTCTTCCTTCTTTATGTATTGTCATCATATCCAGCTGATTAAAACGCCTGCACTATCCAAAAATAGGGCCTAGACGCGAATCCCTTGCATGAAAAAGGGCGTGGAAAAAATTCTCCACGCCCAAAGTTATCATTTTTTAGGAAAAATCGACTTAGAAACCTCCTCGATAGGTATAGGTTTGTGCTACTTTGTCAATAGCAACGATGTACGCAGCAATACGCATCGGCACATTGTACTTGATAGATGCCTGATACACATTATCGAACGCATCTTTCATGATTCGATCTGAACGTCTATTTACGCGATCGGCAGTCCACTTGTAGCCCAATCTATTTTGTACCCATTCAAAGTAGGAAACAGTTACCCCACCCGCATTCGCCAAAATATCGGGCACTGCCATAATTCCCTTTTCATTCAAAATCGCATCTGCCTTAGCCGAAGTAGGACCATTAGCACCTTCTACGATCAGCTTGGCTTTGATTTGGTCTGCGTTGGCAATTGTAATTACATCCTCCACTGCAGCAGGCACCAATACATCCACTTGCAAGGTGAGTAGATCTCCGGCATTGTCCATCTTCTCTCCTCCTGCATATCCTTCCAAGGTCCCGTTGTTGGCATCTCGGTAAGCAATCGCTTCCACTACGTTGATGCCCTTTTCGTTATAAAAAGCTCCTGTATGATCGGAAATAGCTACTACTTTCAATCCACGCTCTTCCAACAAACGAGCAGCCCAGCTACCCACGTTGCCAAATCCCTGAACCGCACATGTAGCGGTAAATGGATTGATTTTCAATTTTTGCATGGCTGCCAGTGCAGACACCATCACTCCTCGACCTGTGGCTTCGGTACGTCCAAGGGAACCGCCCAACACCAAGGGCTTACCCGTTACTACAGCAGGAATGGTCATTCCATGGGCTTTGGAGTATTCATCCATCAACCAAGCCATTTCTCTGGGACCGGTACCCATGTCAGGCGCAGGAATATCCTTATCTGGACCAAACACATCAATCATGGCCATGGTATAGGCACGAACGAGACGTTCGATCTCTCCTTTTGACATTTCACGGGGATTGCAACGGACACCACCTTTACCACCACCGTAAGGAATATCTACGACTGCACATTTCCATGTCATCCAGGCCGCAAGCGCCCGTACTTCATCCAAATGCACATCTGGAGCAAAACGAATTCCCCCTTTGGCAGGTCCAAGAATATTGGAATGGATGACCCGAATACCTTCAAAAACTTGAATTTTCCCATTATCCATCGTAATGGGAAGCGAAACAATCACCTGCTTGGCAGGATTCTTTAACACATTGTATACTTCATCGGAAAGACCGAGTTTCTCAGCTGCGATGTTGAATCTCTCCATCATGGACTCCAAAGGATTTTCTCTATCCTTTA
>CAYNIK010000311.1:0-2135 GCA_964397145.1 uncultured Limnohabitans sp. | reverse complement strand
TTTTTTTCAAACCTTTGAGGTTTTTAGAGTCAAGACTTCAGTGGTTTTTAGTCAAAACCTTTGATGTTTTTAAAGCCAAGACCTTCGAGGTTTTGGAAACCTCAAAGGTCAAGTTCGAATTCAAACTCAGAAAAATAGTGTACTTCGTACTTTGTACTTTGTACCTTGTACTTTTATGAAAGCACATCAACTCAAGCTCTACAATACCCTTACCCGGCAGAAGGAAGATTTTGCACCCATCAACCCTCCCTTTGTGGGCATGTATGTGTGTGGGCCTACAGTTTATGGAGATGCGCACTTGGGTCATGCTCGGCCAGCAATCACCTTTGACACGGTCAACCGCTACTTGACCCACTTGGGATACCGCGTACGCTACGTACGCAACATTACAGATGTGGGCCACCTGACGGGAGATGCAGATGAGGGAGAGGATAAAATTGCCAAAAGAGCCAAACTCGAAAAGTTGGAACCCATGGAAGTGGCCCAACAATACACGGACACCTACCACCGGGACATGGCCTTGCTCAATACCTGGAAACCCAGTATTGAACCAAGAGCAACCGGACATATTCCTGAGCAAATCGCATTGGTAGAAGCCATCCTCAAGGAAGGCCTTGCTTATGTGGTCAACGGATCGGTTTATTTCGATGTGCTCGCCTACAATAAGAAATATACCTACGGCAAACTTTCGGGGCGTGTCATCGAGGAATTGGTGAGTGGAAGTCGCGATTTGGATGGACAAGGAGAAAAGCGAAACTCCGTAGATTTTGCCTTGTGGAAAAATGCTTCCCCTGAGCACCTCATGAAGTGGCCTTCCCCTTGGGGTGTTGGTTTTCCAGGCTGGCACCTGGAATGTACGGCCATGAGTTCCAAGTATCTGGGTACCCAATTTGACATCCACGGTGGCGGCATGGACTTGCTTTTCCCTCATCACGAATGTGAAATCGCGCAAGGCAATGCCTGCAATCACCAGGATCCTGCCAAGTACTGGATGCACAACAACATGATCACCATCAACGGGCAGAAAATGGGCAAATCCTTGGGGAATTTCATTACCCTGCAGGAACTCTTTACAGGTAATCATGCTTTGCTGGACCAGGCCTACAGCCCGATGACGATCCGCTACTTTATCCTCACTGCCCAGTACCGCTCCACCTTGGACTTTTCCAATGAAGCCTTGAAGGCGGCACAAAAAGGATATAAAAAAATCATCAACGGACTTCGCATCGCCAAGCAACTGCAGTTTACCCCGCAGTCTGACATTGCTTTGGATACGGAGCAAATTGAGCAAGTGGAAGCGAGCATTACCGCAGCTTATCGCTCCATGGACGACGACTTCAATACAGCCATGGCGATTGGCCACCTCTTCAACCTGCTCAAAAAAATTAACTCAGTGTACACTGGACAATTGGCGCCTGCCGCGCTTGGAGAGGAAGTTTTCAATAACATGCTGGAAACCTACCGCACCTTTGTGGTAGATATTCTGGGTTTGGTCGAAGAAAAAGGAGAAGTGCAGGAAGGCTTATTGAATCTCCTGCTTAACCAGTATGCCGAAGCCAAAACCGCACGCAATTATGTCAAGGTGGATGAAATCCGATCAGGCTTGAAAGCTATGGGCATCCTCGTAAAGGACATGAAGGACCGAATCGACTGGGCATATGAAGAATAACCTACGCTGGGGAGTATTCGTTCTGCTCCTACTTTTGGCCGCTTGTTCTGGGGAGAAAACCACAGAAACCAAATCCGAAACGGTTGAACTCAAACCCTATCCCGATTTTCAAGCGGACTCTGCCTTTGCTTTTGTCAAAAAACAGGTGGATTTCGGCCCGCGGGTACCGGGTACACCTGGGCATGCGGCTACCAAAGCCTGGATCCAAGAAACCTTGGAAGGATACGGATGGACCGTGCAGCAGCAGGATTTTCAGGCTAAAACCTACGATGGGCTTACTTGGGACCTCACCAACTTGATTGCCTCTTACAATCCCCAAGCAAGCAAAAGAATCCTCTTGGCAGCACATTGGGATACGCGACGCATTGCGGACAAAGACAAAACACGCACCTCCGAACCCATCGACGGAGCAAATGACGGAGCCTCAGGCGTTGCGGTACTTTTAGAAATTGCTCGAAGTATTTCC
>CAYNIK010000310.1:0-2146 GCA_964397145.1 uncultured Limnohabitans sp. | reverse complement strand
TTACTTGTTCGTACCCCAAAGCTATAATGCGTCTACTTAATCCCAAGAAAAGAAGGGAAAAAGAATTCAAATCAAGGGGCGGGCCGTAACTGAGGGCAAAGCCATTCGCATAGACTGAGGAAAACACATGAACCTCGGGACTCTCGTTGATTTGTGCTCGTTTGTAGTGGTAATTTCGGTAAACTAAGTCATACAGCACTTTGGAATCTTCGGAATGATCCCATGTTTCTAGATCCCGGAGATCCTTTTCTTTTACTGAAAAATTCTCCTTCACCGACAAGGCTTGATTGCTTGCCTTTGGTGGAAAGATTTTTTTCAATAAATCATCAAAGAAATCAGGCATCTCGATTTAACTTGTAGGTTCCTCCCTCTCCTACCACCACCTTTCCTTCCTCTACCAATTGACGTAGGCATTTCAGATGAGCCGCGGAGGCTGGTTTTTGGAGCGTATCAAAAAGCTCCTCTTCGCTTAACGCCACACCCTGGGCTAAAGTTTGTAAAAGGAGTTCTTTAAACTTGTTTTCCACCTCAACCGGAAGGCTGGCCTTTTTTTGCTCCACACAGTGATCACAGACTCCACACGTTTCATCGCCCATTTCCCCAAAGTAGGTTTGGATAAATTGAGTACGGCAAATTCGCGTTTGGTGGGCATAGGCCACCATCTGCGTAGCCTTATGCAAGGTAAGTTCACGTCGCAAGGTAATCCGCTTGAAATTGAGCGGTAGGATAGCCGCATCGTAACGTTCGGTCAAAAAAGTAAGCTGTGGGCGGTCTTTTCGCGGTTCGTAGTCCAACACCTCCATTTTGGCGAGCTGCATCAAGGCCTTGGTCAACTCTGCTTCCGCAAGACCTGCTGCTTTGGCGAGCTTGGCTTCTTGAATGTTGAAGTACTCGGAGAAAAGATTCCCCCCGTAGGTTCGAAGGAGAATTTTGATGACGGGGTCCAACTTGGCATGCTGAATTTGCACCTCGTACAAAAGTTGTGGATTGACCAAAAAACGTGTGCGTGAGGGCGCAAAAAAACTTTCATTGAGGGCGAGCAGTCCCTCCTCTTCCAGCACCTTGAGTGCATAAAAGGTGTCCAGCACCGGGAGCTGGTAGGTGTTGGTAAAATCGGAAAGCTCAAAATCATGGCTTCTAAAGGACTGCGTTCCTATGGCCAATTGAAAATAGTTGGCGAGGCATTGGTATACCCTTCTTAAAAATTCTATTGGAGGATAGACTAACGCTGCTCGGTCTAGTAGCTGCTCAAAATCCTGTTCATTGGCGAGAAGCACAGCATAGGCTTTTTGTCCATCCCTACCTGCCCTTCCCGCTTCCTGGTAATAACTCTCAAGATTTTCTGGCAAGTCCGAGTGTATAACTACCCGTACATCTGGCTTATCTATTCCCATCCCAAATGCATTGGTGCTTACCATGATTCGCACCTGATTGGATTTCCAGGCCTCTTGTTTGGCTGATCGATCCGTAGCAGTAAGGCCTGCATGGTAGGCAGCTGCAGAGAAGCCCATTTGTTGGAGTTGCTTGGCGAGTTGCTGAGTAGCCTGGCGAGTACGTACATACCAAATGGCCGAGCCCGGAACACGACGCAAAATTTCCAGCCCTTTTTCCAATTTGTTTTCTACCAGTCGGACGCTGTAGCTGAGATTCTTGCGAGCAAAACTTTGGTGAAAGGTCGCAGGTTGCTTGAGTTGAAGTTTCTCGCGGATATCCCGCTCCACCTCTGGTGTAGCAGAAGCAGTCAAGGCCAGCACATTGACTTTCGGATGGTAGGCACGAATGGTCGCAATCTCCAAGTAAGCAGGTCTGAAATCATAGCCCCACTGGGAGATGCAATGGGCCTCATCTACGGCAATCAAATTGAGGTCCATTTGCTTGAAGCGCTCCACGAAAAGTTCTGATTTCAAGCGCTCTGGGGAGAGGTACAAAAACTTGACTCCTCCTCGGATGCAATTATCCAAGACCGTATCGATCTCGCGCGGGCTCATGCCCGAATGCAGCGCCACCGCTTTTACCCCACGGGCTTTCAGGTAATCTACCTGGTCCTTCATCAAGGCCACCAGTGGGGAAATGACTAGACAGATCCCTTCCTTGGCCAAGCCAGGCACTTGGTAGCACAGACTTTTCCCACCGCCAGTAGGCAAAA
>CAYNIK010000309.1:0-2152 GCA_964397145.1 uncultured Limnohabitans sp. | reverse complement strand
GCATTACCGGACTACAGATTGCTGCAAGTATCAGCGAGGGTTTGGCTCGGAATGTTCTTGCAGCCAAGATCAACGGACAGGTTTGGGATGCTACGCGCCCCATAACTGAAGATTCAAGTTTGCAGTTGCTTACTTGGAACGATACTGAAGGCAAAAGTACTTTTTGGCACTCTTCTGCACACTTGATGGCAGAAGCGTTAGAAGCGCTCTATCCTGGGGTGAAGTTGGGCATTGGCCCTTCCATCGATACCGGTTTTTACTACGATGTAGACTTCGGAGACCATAAGTTGGAAGGAGATGAGCTGGAGAAGATTGAGAACAAAATGCTTGAGCTAGGAAGACTCAAGTCAGACTATATCCGCAAGGAAATTTCCAAGAAAGATGCAGTAAACTATTTTCAGCAGAAGGGAGACGAGTACAAGCTCGATCTTTTGGAAGGCCTGGAAGATGGGACAATTACTTTTTACGAGCAGGGTAATTTTACTGATCTCTGCCGTGGACCACACATTCCAAATACCGGGTTTATCAAAGCCGTTAAGCTTACCAATATTGCAGGAGCCTACTGGAGAGGGGATGAGAAGCGCAAGATGCTTACCCGTATTTATGGGGTGACCTTTCCTAAGGCTCAAGAATTGAAAGACTACTTGACGCTATTGGAAGAGGCTAAAAAGCGTGATCACCGCAAGTTGGGCCGTGAATTGGAATTATTTACCTTCTCTGAAAAGGTGGGTATGGGCCTTCCTCTTTGGTTGCCAAAGGGCACGCTTTTGCGTGAGCGCTTGGTAAATTTCATGAAAAAAGCCCAAGACAAATCAGGCTATCAGCAGGTAACTACCCCTCATATCGGACATAAGGCTTTGTACGAAACCTCTGGACATTACGAGAAATACGGCAAAGATTCTTTTCAGCCTATCACTACACCACATGAGGGTGAATCTTTCTTGTTGAAGCCCATGAATTGCCCGCATCACTGCGAAATTTACAAGCACAAGCCAAGATCCTACAAGGATTTGCCGATTCGCTATGCTGAGTTCGGAACCGTGTACCGTTACGAGCAAAGTGGGGAATTGCATGGATTGACCCGCGTACGTGGGTTTACTCAGGATGATGCACACATTTTCTGCCGCCCAGATCAGGTAAAAGAGGAATTTATTAAGGTGATTGACTTGGTTTTGTATGTATTCAAGGCCTTGGGATTCAGTGAATATACCGCGCAGATTTCCTTGCGTGACCCAGAAAACAAGCAGAAGTACATCGGTTCGGATGAGGCTTGGGACAAAGCAGAAGCGGCTATCATTGAAGCTTCCGCAGAGAAGGGATTGCAGACAGTCACTGAGTTGGGAGAGGCGGCCTTTTATGGTCCTAAACTGGACTTCATGGTGAAGGATGCCTTGGGTAGAAAGTGGCAGTTGGGAACAATTCAGGTGGATTACCAGCTACCGGATCGTTTTCAATTGGAGTACATTGGGTCTGACAATCAAAAGCATCGCCCAGTGATGATTCACCGAGCACCTTTTGGTTCTTTGGAGCGCTTTGTGGCTGTTCTCATCGAACACTGTGCTGGAGACTTCCCGTTGTGGCTTGCTCCTGAGCAAATCAATATTTTACCTATTTCTGAAAAATTTATTTCCTACGCAGAAGAGTTGAAAGGGATTTTGGATGAGGCAGGAATTACGGGTACGATTGACAACCGAGATGAAAAGATCGGGCGAAAGATTCGGGATTCCGAAGTGAAAAAGGTGCCTTTCATGCTCATAGTAGGGGAGAAAGAGCAGGAAGAAGGAAAGGTGGCCGTTCGAAAACATGGTCATGGAGACCTGGGAGTTTTCAGTCCAGCTGAATTTATTAGTTATTTTCAAGGGATTATTTCCGAATCTTTGGCCAAAGAATAGGGGAGAAATCGGATTCCATTTTTTGAATTCGAAATAATTCCGATATTTGCAGGCCATTTTAATTAAAACAAACAAAGCTAACTTGAATCAAAGACCGCAGCAGCCAAGAGGTAGACAGGAAGAACCTTACAAGATCAATCACAAGATTAGGGTCCGTGAGGTTCGTGTAGTGGGTGATTTTGTAGAAGGGGGTAATGCCGTCCTGCTTACAGAAAAAGCCATTCAACTCGCTCAGGAGAATGATTTGGACTTGGTCGAAA
>CAYNIK010000308.1:0-2153 GCA_964397145.1 uncultured Limnohabitans sp. | reverse complement strand
TGAATAAGTTTGAAGTCAACTACGACAGCATCAAGGAAATGCTTGAAATGCAGTCAGACAGCTCTTCTTCTCCCAAGGCTCGTGCCGAAGCAGAAGATGGGGACGAGGATGGTTCCAAACTCTTTGGTTCTTCCTCTTCCGGAGGAGGATCCAGCAAGCCTGGGGCTGAAAAATCCCGCACTCCAGTTTTGGACAATTTTGGTCGCGACCTAACCAAAATGGCTGAAGACGATAAGTTGGATCCAATCATTGGTCGAGAAAAAGAAATTGAACGTGTGGCACAAATTCTTTCCCGTAGAAAGAAAAACAATCCGATTTTGATTGGTGAGCCAGGCGTGGGTAAAACAGCCATTGCAGAAGGATTGGCCTTGCGCATTGTCCAGAAGAAAGTATCCCGAATTCTATTCAACAAGCGCGTGGTGACCTTAGATCTTGCATCTTTGGTGGCAGGTACCAAGTACAGAGGACAGTTTGAGGAGCGAATGAAAGCGGTAATGAACGAGCTGGAAAAATCTCCCAACGTCATCCTATTCATCGATGAATTGCATACGATTGTAGGTGCTGGTGGCGCTTCTGGTTCTTTGGATGCCTCCAACATGTTTAAGCCTGCCTTGGCACGTGGAGAAATCCAATGCATCGGTGCCACTACCTTGGACGAATACAGACAGTACATTGAGAAGGACGGCGCTTTGGCGCGTCGTTTCCAAATGGTGATGGTGGATGCCACCTCCCCTGAGGAGACGATTCAAATCCTAAACAACATCAAGGATAAATACGAGGACCACCACAACGTCATCTATACCGATGCTGCGATTGAGGGATGCGTGAAGCTTTCGGATCGTTACATTTCCGATCGTTTCCTACCGGACAAGGCTATCGATATTTTGGATGAAGCAGGTGCTCGTGTACACATCCAAAACATCAATGTGCCTGAGGATATTTTGCGTTTGGAATCGGAGGTAGAAAATATCAAAGCCGAGAAAAATCGCGTAGTTAAATCTCAGAAATACGAGGAAGCGGCACAGCTTCGTGATAAGGAAAAGAAACTCTTGGAGCAACTGGACGAAGCGAAGGTGAAGTGGGAAGAGGAAAGTAAGACCAAGCGCTTTACCGTGGATGAAGACCATGTGGCGGAAGTAATTGCCATGATGACTGGCATTCCTGCCAAGCGAATCGCACAGAACGAGGGCAACAAGCTCCTCAACATGGGTGAGGAATTGAAAGGTAAGGTCATCGGTCAAGAAGAGGCTATCAAGAAATTAACCAAAGCGATCCAGCGTACCCGTGTAGGATTGAAAGATCCAAAGAAGCCGATCGGTTCCTTTATTTTCCTAGGCCCTACGGGGGTAGGAAAAACGGAGTTGGCGAAGACTTTGGCTACCTATCTCTTTGACAAGGAAGATTCCCTGATTCGCATCGACATGTCGGAATACATGGAGAAATTCTCCGTTTCCCGATTGGTGGGAGCGCCTCCAGGCTATGTAGGCTACGAAGAAGGGGGACAGCTTACCGAAAAGGTGCGTCGCAAACCGTATTCAGTTGTCCTTTTGGATGAAATCGAAAAAGCTCACCCAGATGTATTCAATATCCTACTTCAGGTGTTGGACGATGGTATCTTGACGGATGGTCTGGGTCGACGGGTAGATTTCCGAAATACGATCATCATCATGACCTCCAACATTGGGGTGCGTGACTTGAAAGACTTTGGTGCGGGGATTGGCTTTGCCAACCGTGCGAAAGCGGAAAACATGGACGAAATCATGAAGTCCACCATTCAGTCTGCTTTGAAGAAGGCTTTCAGTCCTGAATTCTTAAACCGTTTGGACGATGTGGTGGTGTTTAACTCCCTAAGCAAGGAAGATATTCATAAAATCATCGACATCAGCTTGGGTAAGTTGTTTCACCGCATCACCGACTTGGGCTACAAAATCGAGCTCACTGAGAAGGCGAAAGATTTCTTGGCCAACAAAGGCTATGATCAGCAGTATGGAGCAAGACCTTTGAATCGAGCAATCCAGAAGTATTTGGAAGATGCGATTGCGGAAGAAATCTTGAAAGGAGACCTATCTGAAGGAGATGTGATTACTGCTGATTATACAGAGGAGGGATCGGAATTGACTCTTTCTGTAACTAAAAAAGAGAAAGCGGATTAA
>CAYNIK010000307.1:0-2154 GCA_964397145.1 uncultured Limnohabitans sp. | reverse complement strand
AAAGGACGTGCCAGCACCACCCAAACTCACAGTTTAAACAGCCTACGCATCTATGCCAACGTGGGCAAAAAGTTCTTTCAATACAAAAACTGGGGGATAGGGGCTCTAGGTGGGTTGGGCTATGGCAACCTGCGTTACTCCCTGCTAAAGGATCAAAAACCTGACTTTCCAGTTTTACTCGATCAACGAAATTTTGATGGGTACCTTCGGAAGTCGGGTATTTTTCTTAAACCGGAGGTGCTAATCGAGTACGGACTACCGATGACCAAACGGAAGTTGTTTGACCTAGTTTTCACTACCTCTGCAGGGTACGAACAAGCTTTTCCTGCTTTCAAATTGGGGGGAGTCTCCATGAACGGCTACCAATCCGGTCCTTTTGTGACTTTTGGGCTCGGAATTCGCCCCTAATATTCTTCTGTTTTTTTAGCAAAAACTATTCTTTTTCAAGGAAAAAAGGAGCCTAATCCTGGTTTATTCAAATTTTAGCCTTACTTTTGCATCAACTTATCGAGAAAGACCGAGGGAAGGGCCCTACGACGTCTTAGCAACCTGTAAACAAGGTGCTAACTCCCCTCCTGGATTAAGCCAGGAACAGATGAGATGATTAGTACGAATACCTACTTTTCTCCGTGTTTTGCTCGATTCGTTTTTTCAACTTAACCAACCATGAGACAAAACAGAACGGAACTCCTGCTTCAGGCAGTCAATTCCAGGGTTTTAATTTTAGATGGTGCCATGGGTACCATGATCCAGCGTTACACGCTGACCGAAGATGATTTTCGAACTCCTGAGTTAAAAGATCATCCCAAGGCTTTAAAAGGCAATAACGACCTACTTTCCCTAAGTAGACCCGATATCATTCGTGCCATTCACTTGGAGTACTTGAAGGCAGGATCCGATATCATTGAAACGAATACCTTTTCCGGAACGACCATCGCCCAGGAGGATTATGGATTGTCCCACTTGGCTTATGCGATCAATTTTGAATCGGCCAAACTTGCACGAGAAGTAGCAGATGCCTATACCCAAACCACTCCTGATAAACCTCGTTTTGTGGCAGGTGCCATGGGGCCTACCAACCGGACTGCTTCCATCTCTCCAGACGTGAATGATCCCGGCTACCGGGCGATTACCTTTGACCAATTGGCTGAAGCCTATGCTGAGCAGGTTAGGGGGCTATTGGATGGGGGAGCTGATATTATCCTAGTAGAGACGATCTTCGATACGCTCAATGCCAAAGCGGCGCTCTATGCCATCCAAGCGGTGTATGAGGAACGAAACATTCCCCTTGATCCCAAAGAGGGAGGGATTCCCATCATGATTTCTGGCACCATCACGGATGCCTCAGGTCGAACCCTCTCAGGACAAACCACAGAAGCCTTTTTGATTTCAGTTTCCCACGTACCCTTGTTCTCCGTCGGCCTCAACTGTGCCTTGGGAGCTAAGGAATTACGTCCTTACCTGAAGGTATTGGCTCAGGAGGCGCCATTTTATGTCTCTGCCTATCCGAATGCGGGCTTGCCCAATGAATTTGGTGCCTATGACCAAGGAGCCAATGAAATGGCAGACCAAGTACGGGATTTTTTGAAGGAGGGCCTGCTCAATATTTTGGGAGGCTGCTGCGGCACCACGCCAGACCATATTCGCGCATTAGCGAATCTAGCAGCAGATTATTCCCCACGAAAAATTGATCAGTTAACGGAAGAGGAGGAGCAGCATGCCTAAGCAAAATTATTTGAAACTCTCAGGCCTTGAGCCTTTGGTATTTACCCCAACACTCAACTTTGTGAATGTGGGCGAGCGAACCAACATCACCGGTTCCAAGAAATTTGCCCGTCTAATCCTCAATGGGCAATACGACGAGGCCCTCGATATCGCCTTGGATCAAGTGCGAGGCGGAGCACAGATCTTGGATGTCTGCATGGACGAAGGCATGCTAGACGGGGAATTTGCCATGGTGCGATTCCTGAATCTGATCGCTTCTGAACCTGAAATCAGCCGAATCCCAATCATGATCGATAGTTCCAAGTGGAGCATCATCCTGGCAGGATTAAAGTGTGTGCAGGGAAAAGGCATTGTCAACTCCATTTCCCTAAAGAATGGAGAAGAAGAATTTATCCATCAAGCCAAAACCATCAAGAAGTTTGGGGCCGC
>CAYNIK010000306.1:0-2167 GCA_964397145.1 uncultured Limnohabitans sp. | reverse complement strand
GGTGATTTTTGCAGATATAGCCTTGGGTGATAAAGAGGCGCTGATCTGGATATTGAGCAAGAGTGGCCTTCAAGCGCTCCGAAATTTTTCCAAGCTCCGGCTCGGAATTTTCATCAATACTCATGAACTCCAAAGCCGACAACAAGACCGCAGGTATTCCCAATTCTTCTAAAAGCGTATGAAAAAGTTTGGTGGAAAGCAGTTCCCCCTGAGCCAAGATATCCCGCTGAATCGCTTCGTTGAATGAAATTTTTAGTAGGATGTTGAGAAATTCAAAGTGCTCCTTCAGGATTTCCTCTGCCTTTGCTCTAGCAGTTGGACTAGCCAAAAGTTCAGGGTAAAAATTAAGGTAATGGGCATGCAGGGTATCTATTCGTTCCTTGGCAAGGACCTTATCGGCCGCTGCCATAGCTTCCCCAATTCCCACTAGGGCATTCGTAGTCCCCGAAAGGGCAGAAAGCACCACTAGAGTTGGTTCTGTACCTCGGGTAATCAAGTCCTTTACTTGATGCATCCGTTCGGGACGTCCCACGGAGGTCCCTCCAAACTTCATTATTTTCACGGGTAATTCAGTTGAATAAGTTAGAATCCTAGCATTTTGATTGCGGTAATTGCCGCTTCATCTCCCTTGTTGCCATGCTTTCCTCCCGCTCGGTCAAGGGCTTGCTGCTGGGTGTTGGGGGTGAGTACCCCAAAGATGACAGGTTTGTTGTACTTCAAACTTACTTGGGTGATCCCATGCGCTACCGCATCGCAGATAAAATCAAAGTGTCGGGTTTCTCCTTGAATCACACAACCCAGACAAATCACGGCATCAATCTGATCATCTTGCGCACACCACTGGGCAGCTAATGAAAGTTCGAAAGATCCTGGAACCTGCTTGCGTACGATGTTTTGGGGACTCACTCCATGCTGAAGCAGGGTTTCATAGGCACCGGAATACAAGGATTCAGTGACTTCCTCGTTCCATTCGGAGACCACCACTGCAAAACGTTTTTTGGAAACATCAATCAAGTTGTTGGTGCTGTAGTCGCTGAGGTTTTTTAGGGAACTGGCCATGGGGAAAAGATTAGGGATAAAAGGGGTTAAAACAAAAAAGAGTAAGACACCAAGCGCCTTACTCTTCTAGTATACTTATACAAAGCATTACTTAGCGGCAAGGCCTTCCAAGCGTGCTTTATGTTTTCGTGCAGCAGCAAATTCAAAAGATTCGTAGTACTTCTCTTCGATTTCTGTGTAGGTTTTGATTGCGTCTTCGATTTTACCTGCTTCTTCCTGGGCTACGGCAAGCTTAGCCAAGTACTTTGGAGTCATGTACTTGTTTTCGTTGGTACGAGCAGCTTTGGTGTATTGTGCAATCGCCTCTTCAGTCTTGCCCAACTCTAGATTCGCATCACCTACCAAAGAATACGCCTTAGCCTGTACCAAATAGTCATCTGAAGAGAATTCTTCCAAGTGAGTCAAGGCATCTTCAAATTTCTTTTGAGAAAGATAGATGGATCCGGTATAGAAATGTGCCAAATTGGCTGCATCCGTACGTGGGTATTCTTCAATAATACTTAGAAAGCCTTTGTTGATTCCGTCTCCATTCAATGCGAAGTCTACGCTGTCTTGTTCGAAGAAATACACCGCCTGAAACATTTCAGCCTGAGCTTTTTCGTTTTGCTTTTGGGTGTTGTATTGGAAAAACAGAATTCCTCCGATTAGTACAACTGCCACCGCAAGGATTCCTGCGAATATTTTACTGTTACTTTTCAAAAAATCCTCTCCAGGAACTAGCTTCTCTGCGATTACCTCAGGGTTTTCGATGAGTTCGTTTTGGTCTGATTTCTTTGTTTCTTTCTTAGCCATGATGCTCAAATTTCGGTCGCAAATATACGGTTTTTATCAATACCACAAGCATATGCCTGTGACAGCCTTATAGGCACTTATTCCATTACAAAAGGGTAGTCTTCCTGAACATACACATCCTTGAAGGCATCCATGCCATCTGGCCAAGGAGATTCTTCTGCAAATTTGACGGCCTCTTCTACTTGAGATTTAACTTTTTTGTTGATTGCTTCGATTTCTGCTTCGGTCAACAATTCATTTTCAAGAATAGTGGCAAGTACTTGCTCGATTGGGTCGCGCTGCTTGTATTCCTCTACTTCTTCCTTGCTACGGTATT
>CAYNIK010000305.1:0-2169 GCA_964397145.1 uncultured Limnohabitans sp. | reverse complement strand
AACTATGCACATTCTCCGTATTCCTTCCTTCCCTAGCCAAAAGCTGATTGGCCAGCAACAAGGCAGAATCATAGGCAGATCTGTCCTGAAGCCGCTCAATTCTCTTGAATTCTTGTTCAAAATTTTGTGCAAAGACGGAGGGCAATGCTCCTAAAAAAAAGACAAGGAAAAGTACAGAAGAAAGCATTGACCTGCTTCGTTCTCTATTCGCTGCACTTTCTTGATTTTGTACCATGGTGAATTTACTCCAGTCTAAATAACGTCCAAAATTGGACAAATTCAAGAGGAGGAAGGTTTTGATTGAAAATTCCATGGATAAGAGGGGGAAATAGGTTGGAAATAAAGTAGAAATAAACTCCGCTTCGCTCCGTGAAATAAGTTGAAATAGCAGTAGGATTCACTATTTCACCGAGCCCTTAGGCTCGGCTTATTTCAATTTATTTCCATTGTATTTCTAATCTATTTCAGATCCGCAATCTTCACATGCGTTTTGATCAAGTTCGAACTGGCTTTGGCCACGAGTTTGCCGGATTCCTTCCTAATTTCTGCTTCCCAATGGTTTAAATTGGAGCCAGAACGCACTAATCGTGCACTCACTTCCAGTCGCTCACCTACTTGTGCCGCTGACAAAAAATCCACGGACAAGTTGATGCTCGTCATCAAAAACTCTGATCCTGCAACAAAATTGCCCATCCCAATCACATCGTCTAACATCAAGGAGGCGACGCCTCCATGTAAAATACGACCAGGATTGCACATGTCCGGACGGACGATATACCCAACCTTCAAAAATTGATTATCCACATCCAAGAGGGTACCTGCAAGCCAGTTGCCTGCAGCAGAAGGGGTGCGGTCCAGTGTCTTGCCGACCTGGGAACGAAAATAGTCAATGGGGGAAATCGATGCGTGATCCACTAGGGTTGGGGTTGATTGAGAATCCGAAAATAGTCGGTCAAGACGGTTTTAAAAACTTCTTTCTCGGATTCTGTCTGCCAAAGCGGAGTTTCTTTTCCATTCCCTATCAAGCTAAAGGAGGCATTTTGCTGAAGCAAGGGCCACAATTGTTCTCCTAAAGCCTTGTGCGCCGTGTTTCCTCCCAAATCAAACGGGATGTGAATAACTTCATCACCCAAGATTGCTTGGATTTGAATGGGGTAGTCCGCCCCTTCTAGTTCAAAAAACAGGTAGGCTTCCTGCTTTTTGGACGGGAGCAAAATAGCAGGAAAGAATCCCGGAATCGTATCGATTCTCGATCGTTTTCCGTGGCGGAAAATTTCCATTTCTGCTTCCTGACGCAGCTCCCGATCGTAATGAATGCTGCGCAAATTCACAAAAAAGAGCCGGTCGGCATCTGCTACCTGAAAACTTCGGTCCTTGCCTGTGTTGTTGGCCCGATACCCATCAAAAAAAGACAGAACTAGCACCAATCCCAAAGCAGAGCCCAGAAAAATCTTCAGGACCTTGATCAAATCGGGGGTCAGTACAGGGGCTTTGGAAGACATACAGGTTAGACTTCAAACTAAAACTCGCCTTCTCTAGCTTTGTTTGCCTAGCGCACGTAGGAACCCGCATTCATGTCGATGGAGGTCCCTGTGGCATGGTCTGCAAGGCCCGAACAAAGTAGGGTGACCATCGGGGCCAGATCTTCTGGACGCGTCAATTCTGGCAACGCAATGTCTTTGAGTGCAAAGTCCTCCCCATACTGTGCAAGGATATCGGCAGCCATGTCGGTACGGGTAAATCCTGGCGCAATCAAAAATGCCTTAATCCCTTCTTTTCCATAATGCCTCGCAATGGACCGCATAAGGCTCACCAGGGCTCCTTTGGAGGCTGCATAAGCCAAGTAATCCGGCGTATCTCCACGAAAGGCGGCACGAGAAGAAATCATCACAATTCGTCCGTTTCCCTGCTTCCTGGCCTGATCCACAAATTCCTTGCAGAGAATGCCCACGGCGGTGGTATTGACCGCCATTACTTGCTCCCAAACGGCTAACCAATCTTCAGTAGGAAGGGTATCGTGGGCCGCAGGAGAGATGCCCGCATTGTTGACTAGGGCGCTTATTGGGCCATATTTTTGGACCAAGCGTGGAATAAAGCCAGATACCTCCTTTGGGTTGGCCAGGTTGCAGGCCTCCAGATGTGCCTGGGTAGGAAGATCGGCTAAAACAG
>CAYNIK010000304.1:0-2181 GCA_964397145.1 uncultured Limnohabitans sp. | reverse complement strand
CAACACCTGCAAGAATTCTTCCGCAGTGTTCACAAACGATTAATTTTTTCTTTTCGCGGATATCTGCTTGACGCTGAGGGGGTACGGTGTTGAAGCAACCTCCGCAAGCACCTCTTTTTACCATAACTACAGCAAGACCATTTTTGGCATTCGCTCTAATTTTGGTGTAGGACTTGATCAAGCGTTCTTCAACTTTCTTGGCAGCTTTATCTCTGTCGGTTTGCAACTTAGATTCTTCTGCTTCGCTTTCTGCTATGATGGTAGAAAGTTCATCTTTCTTCAGATCCAAATCTTTTTGGCGGTCAACTTTAGAAGCGCTTGTCTTTTCAAACTCAGCCTTCAAATGATCAATTTTCACCGCTGCCTCAGAGATTTTTTTCTTGGATACCTGAATATCTAGATCCTGAAGTTCCAATTCTTTCGTGATGGCATCGTACTCACGATTGTTTCGTACGTTCATCTGCTGCTCTTGGTACTTTTTGATCAGCTTCTCTGCTTCTTTGATGTTGTCCTTCTGACGCTTGATTTCCTCTTCGAAAGCTTCGATTTCTCTCGTGAATTTATCAAGTCGCGTTTCGTAGCCTGCTATCTCATCTTCAAGATCTTGCACTTCCTCTGGGAGTGCGCCTCTTACTTTAACGATGGCATCTAGCCTTGAATCAATAAGTTGAAGGGTGTAGATAGCTTCGAGTTTCTGTGCTACTGTACTTTCCATGTACTATCGGTAGGATGTGGGATTTGTAACTACTTTTGACAAATAGAGTGCAATATTAGGGAAATTTTGTGACAAAACGTCTCCTAATAAATCTTTTGTAAAAATTTCGCTCTCATAGTGCCCAATATCGCAGAGAATTAGTGCTCCCTCTGCATCAAAATATTCGTGGTATTTGATGTCTGAAGTCACAAAAACATCTGCGCCTGCGCGTTTTGCATCTCCCAAAAGAAATATTCCAGCACCTCCGCAGAGGGCTATTTTTTGTATCTTTTTTCCAATGAGTGGACTATGCTTGATGATCCGAAGGTTCATCTGATGCTTGAGGTAATCTAAAAACTCCTCCTCAGACATAGATTCTGGCAGGGTGCCAATCATCCCTGCACCCACCTCTTGGTTTTCGTTTTCTAGATTGCTTAGGTAATAGGCCACTTCCTCATAGGGATGGGCAGCCTTCAAAGCAGCAAGTACTTTTGCGCTTGCATGTGCAGGTAGAATCACTTCGACCCGCATTTCGGGTTCTTCATGGGCTTGACCCCGCTGTCCAAGGGTTGGATTGGAATTTTCCGAAGGGGTAAACTGTCCCATGCCTTCCGAGGAAAATGCGCAATCGCTGTATTCTCCAATCTGACCGGCACCCGCTTGAAATACTGCTTCCAATACCTGGTTTTTGTAAGCTTTGGGCACAAAAAACACCAAGTTGTTGAGGAGTTGTTTCTTGGGTTGCAGAATGCGAGGCTGTTGCAACCCCAAGCGGTCGGCAATGCGTCGATTAACTCCGCCCGCCACATGGTCCAAGTTGGTGTGAATGGCAAAAATGGCCACATTCGCCTGAATGGCCTTGATGATCGTCCGCTCCACGTAGGTTTTGCCGGTGATACTTTTGAGCCCCTTAAAGACGATGGGATGGTGCGCTACGATCAGGTTGGCCCCTTGTTGGATGGCTTCTTCCACCACGGCTTCCGTGCAGTCTAGCGTGCAAAGTACACCGGTCAACTCCCAGTTTCGGTCCCCACAAATCAAGGTGGCATTGTCGTAGGACTCCTGGTAGGCAGGAGGAGCAAGCTGGTCGAGGAAGGAAAGTATATCCTGAATGCGGGTTCCCATTTTTTTCTTTAATTTGAACAAAAATAGCAATTCTATTCAATGCCTTGGTACACCTACCTGCTTGCTCCGGCAGCTTTTCTTTTTCATGGGATTACTGCGGCAAGAAATTTTTTATTTGACCGAGGACTAATCCCTAGTCAGCAGTCTCCCATACGGTCGCTGGTGGTGGGCAACCTTTCCGTGGGAGGTACAGGCAAAACTCCATTTGTGGAATTTTTGGTTCGCAAACTTCGCGATGAGGCAGTTGTAGGAACCCTGAGCAGAGGCTATGGACGCAACACCAAAGGATTTATCCAAGTACTCCCGAGCAGTACGGCAGCCGAGGTGGGGGATGAACCGTTACCACTTTTTACGCAGTTCAA
>CAYNIK010000303.1:0-2190 GCA_964397145.1 uncultured Limnohabitans sp. | reverse complement strand
AGGCGAGGGCTTGTAGATTGATAAAGCCAAATACCATTTCCTCTGGTACGCTCAACCCGATTAATATGATGTATACCGGTAGCCTGGCAGAGCAACTCATTAAGGGAGTGACTAAAATGGTAATCATTTTTTCCTTCCAATTCGAAATGTTTCGAGCGGCCATCACGCCTGGAATGGCACAGGCTACTCCAGAAACTAAGGGAACGATGCTTTTGCCATGCAAACCAAAAGGACGCATCCACCGATCCAAAAGGAATACGACCCGGGACATATATCCTGTATCTTCCAAAATTGCAAGGAAGCCAAAGAGCAGTGCGATTTGAGGAATGAAGATGACTACTCCACCAATACCAGGTACGACTCCTTCAGCCAACAATCGCGTGAGGGGTCCATCGGGTAAAGCAGTCAAAACTCGCCCACTGATATCTGCAAAAAAGCCATCGATCCAATCCATGGGGTAGGAGGCCCAGGAAAAGAGGGTTTGAAAAATCAAAAATAAAACTCCAATAAATACTAGGTATCCCCAAAATGGATGCAAGACCACCTTATCGATCGTTGACTTGGCTTTTGGTGCCGATTTTTTGGTTAAGGCTTTGGTTACCAACTCAGTAATCTTCTTGTATCGGATTTTGGTTTCCTCGAGTTGGGCTTCTTCTAGGTTAAAATCACTTTTCTCCAAGACTTGGGCGAGCCAATTGCGTTTCGTTTCAGAGATGGACTTGTCTTTTCCACCAAATCGTATCATTTGGTAAGCCTGGTAGTTGTTTTCCAATTCAAACTTTTCTTTGACCTGGTCTAGCAAGGCAGCAGGCACTACCTCTAAAATATCAATGAATTGAGGAGCTTTTGAAAAATTCCGTTGGTGGATGAGCTCTTTGATCTGCTCCAAGCCTTTTTGATTCCGTGCATCCGTTTGGAGGATAGGAACACCCAAGTGTTTAAAGAGTTCGTAACTGCGAATTTCAATATTTTTAGCGGCTGCCAAATCCGCCATATTGAGCAGAATAGTCAAGTTAATTCCCAAATCAATCAATTGAGTGGCTAGAAAAAGCCCTCTAGATAGTTGGGTGGAATCGATTACCAGTAAGACATAATCCGGCCTTTTCTCAAGTTCTGGATTATTGAGCACGCGGTGGGCGATGATTTCGTCTTCGGAATTGGGAAATAAACTGTAGGTACCGGGAAGATCTAAGATTTCAAAATTTTCCCCTTTGATTTGAAGGATGCCGGTTTTCTTATCTACCGTTACGCCTGGATAATTTCCAATTTTTTGGTTGAGTCCCGTGAGGTAATTAAAAATAGTGGACTTGCCTACATTGGGATTTCCAATGATAGCAATTTGCGGAGTCGTTCCCTCAGAGAAATCTTTTGAAGCCATAGTCAGGAGAGCAATTCAATTCGAATTAAAGCAGCTTCATTTTTTCGCAAAGCAAGTAAGGTTTCATCCAATTGAAAGGCCATAGGCCCACCTGAAGGAGCTTTGTGTTGCAGGGTTAGTTGCTTTCCTGGAAGAAAACCCAACTCCATTAAATTTATTTTTAATGGGGAAGAGCTGATTTCCAATATTTTACCAGATTGATTGAGCGTAAGTTGGTCTGCAGTCATGAATGTATCCTAACCTTTGACCAAAAGTACGGGTATTTGGAATGAATCTAAAGAAAAATAAGGAAGAAATTTATTGATCCTGCTGTTAGACTTTATATCGGACCATAGTAGGTTTTTGAGTGCTTTAAAATGAGCCTTTCAGGGACAATTGAAAGTTTCTACCTGGACTTACGATTCCTGAACTGTATCCACGGTACTGCAGGTCCAATAGATTTTCGACTCCTGCATTGATTTGGAGGAAAGATGAGATCGGAATCCGCGCAGCAAGGTTGAAAATCGTCCAAGAAGGAGAGTAAGGCTTGCCATTTGCATCCGTGGCGTAGATTGCAGGTTTTGCAATCTCTTCTTGGGGCATTTTTTCAAAAGGCATGGGAGCACTGTACTGTGCGCTCAACTCCAAAGTTCCTTTTTTTCCGTGTAGTCTAAGTTTACTCGCTCCAAAGGCAGGAGCGGCATGCCGAGATGGGCTTGTGGAGGAGTTATCTAATTCTTCAATTCCTTTTTGCCAGTTGTAATTGGAGCTGAACAAAAGTCGACGACTCAAGGCCAGCTCAATTCCCGCTTGAATTCCTTTGACCTCCGCAA
>CAYNIK010000302.1:0-2199 GCA_964397145.1 uncultured Limnohabitans sp. | reverse complement strand
ACTTACTCGCCAACCATTCAATGAATAGAACCAGTCCAATGCCAAAAAAGAAAGCACCAATGGCCCATCCCAGTTGAGGCGCAAGACCCACTTGGGTCAAATACTCCCCAGGGAGGATATTTTCGGTTAGAAAAGGGACCTGCTTTCCGCTTGAAGAAGTTCTCCAAGAAGTAACCAGTTTCCAAGGCCACAATTCATTCACAGACCCCAACATAAATCCAGAGAGTAAGCCAATAGTAGCAGCATGGAAGCGGCGCAGCAAGAAGGCAACGACCCTACTAAAGGATAGTATTCCCACAAGGCATCCGGATGCAAAAAGGGCCAACGTAAAAAAATCTTTATCCATTACTGCCTGAAGGATCCGCTCGTATTGTCCTAAAATCAACAACACGAAGCTCCCGCTGATTCCAGGCAAAATCATGGCACAGATCGCGATGGATCCCGCCACGAAAGTAAACCAGGGGGCATCTGGGGTTGTGGTTGGGGGCAAGTTGGTCACCCACCAAGCAAAGGCCGTACCGATGGCAATAGAAACAACGATCACGAAATTCCATTTTTTGGTTTCTTTCAAAATCAAAAAGGCGCTGACTAAAATCAGACCGCTAAAAAAGGACCACAAAGGAATGGGATGGACCTCCATCAAGTAAGTAATCACCCGAGAAAGCGCAAAAATACTCGTTAAAATGCCGAGCACTAAACTGAGCAAGAAGTTGCCATTCAGACGGGTATAGAATTCCTTGATTTGGAAGGATTTCAATAACCGTAAGTTGTCCAAATTAAAGGAATTGATGCTATCAAGAAGCTCTTGGTAGATACCAGCAATCAGGGCTATAGATCCTCCAGATACACCTGGAACAATATCCGCTGCACCCATGGCCATACCCTTGAGGTAATTCAGTCCGTATTTTTTGAGGGAATTCATTAGTAAAAAGAAAGGCTGAGAGAAGAATCGGTCAGCCTTTATGAGTTAGTATGGAATTAAATTTTGATTTCTCCTAAGAAGTGGTCAAAGGTGTCTCCACGAAGACCCAATCGAATGGTCTCCAAAGGTATTACTTCAGAAGGACTGATGTTACCCAGGTTCACATTGGCGCCAAGCAATTTGATAAACCACACTTGTTGAGATTTTTGAGGTGCTTCCCAAATGATTTTCTCTTCCGGTACTTGGGTCAAAATCTCTTCCACAAGCCCTTGACGTACTTCTCCAGAATCACGAAATAGGCCTACATTTCCACCTTCACGTGCTTCGCCAATTACCTTCCATGCCCCTGCGCTCAGCTCGGTTTGCATTTGCTCAATCCACTTGTAAGGAGGAATGATTTTCGCTGCATCCTTGGAACCTACTTCAGAAAGTACGGTCACCTGCTTGGCAAGCTCGTGGATGTATTCGCATTTTTTATCGTGATTGAGGGAAATAGACCCATCCGATACCTCGGCATAGCGAAGCCCAAAGGTGTCCAAAACTCTGCGGTAATCGTCAAATTGACCTCGTACGATAAATGCCTCAAACAAGGTTCCTCCAAAGTATACTGGAATTCCTGCTTCTTGATAGACCGCAATTTTTTCTTTTAAGCGCTTGGTTACGAAGGAAGTGGCCCAGCCAAACTTCACAATATCTACAAAATCGGCGCAGCTATCTACAAAGTCTTCTGTTTCCCGTAAGCTAAGACCCTTGTCCATCGCCATGGTAAATCCCGTGTTACGAGGCTTTTCAGTCCGAACAGGGAGATTTTTTAGCACGTAATTCATTTGCTAGGTTTTAAGGTGTTGAGCGGGGATTTTCATCCCTAAACTGGGCAATGATCTTGTAGATAGCCTTTTGCTTTTGCAATTCTGGCATCAACTCATACAAGATCGTATGCCGTTCGAAGTCCAAAGTTAATGCATTTTCCAAATATGTGAAGGCTTCCTTGTATTTGCCCATCTTGATTAAGTAGACCACTAGGCGGTAGTACAGCTCGGCTTCCTCGGGCAATTCTTCGATCCCTTCACGGATGACATCGATGGCTTCTTCAAACCTATTTTGCTCAAAATAAATGATGGATAAGTTGACATAGGCCTCCATAATCCCTGGCTCCAGGTTGATGGCTTCTTCGTAGGCATCAGAACTGGCCTGCATGTTGCCCAGATTGAACTCCGCATCGGCCAAGCCTACCCAGTAGTTGGCATTGTCCTTGTTGAGGTGGATGGCTTTTTTGA
>CAYNIK010000301.1:0-2207 GCA_964397145.1 uncultured Limnohabitans sp. | reverse complement strand
TGCCTGAAACTTACGCAGACAGCACCGAATTGACCTTGGAAATTCACGATGCCCAAGGAAAGTTGGTACGTAAGCTAAGTTCCAAAGCAAACCCAGACTTCCAGTCCTATGCTGGAGGACCATCCCCGGAACCGACACTTTCCACTCGTAAAGGCATCAATCGATTCGTATGGGATCTTCGCTACCCAACTGTACCTGGAATTCCTACCGCCTACATTGAATCCAGTTTCCGAGGACACAAAGCTATTCCAGGCACGTATACCCTCAAACTTAGCACAGGAAATGACCTAGTAGCAGAAGCCAAAGGAGAAATTCAAGATGTGCCAGGAAGTAAGCTGAGTGCCGCAGATTTTCAAGCCTACCATCAGTGGATGAGTACCTTGGAAGGCGAAGTCACTCAAATGCACAATTTGGTAAACACAGCCAAAAAATACCAAGACCAACTCCAAGAGCTGATTGGAAGGTTGGACACCAAGGTTGAATACAAAGACCTTAAGCTGTCTGCACAAAACTTGGTAAAGGAGTTGGCCGCCTGGGATGAATTGATGGTACAGCGCAAATCCACCGCCTATGACGATGTGGAGAACTTCCCAAATAAGTTTACTGCCAATTTCTTATTCATGATGAATCATGGAGAGAGCAGTATTCCAAGTATCAATGAAGGCACGAAAGCAAGACATGCCGAATTGCTAGCGCAGTGGAAACCACTTGAGGCAGAAGGAAAAAGACTAGTAGAACAGGCAATCCCTGCATTCAATGCCCTAGCCAAGGATAAAGGGGTAGGTGTGCTTTTCCTTAAATAAACAAACCCATCAAAAGCAGAAATCGGGAGTCTCCAGATTTCTGCTTTTCTCTAAGCCTTTTACTGATCAAGCCTAAATCAAACCCAATGCGCCTCCTGATTTTCATCCTAACATTGACTCTTTTTGCAGCTTGTGCTCAAAAAACCACCGAGAGCGAGTCGATTGCTTTGCCCCTAGAGGACTCCATTTTTACCACACCGCTTGGTAAAGTCTATCCAATACCTGTTCCGAATGAAGCAGCATTAGCAAATTTTGAACAAGCAAAAAAGGAGTTCGAGGCCAATCCTAAGGATGTGGAGGCACTCATTTGGTATGGTCGTAGAACTGCCTACTTGGGGAGGTACCAACAGGCCATTGCCATCTATACGGAAGGAATCAAAAACTTCCCTCAGGATGCGCGTTTGTATCGTCACCGTGGCCATCGATACATCAGTATTCGGAATTACGAGGCAGCAATCACAGATTTAGAAAAAGCCGCTTCCTTGATTCAAGGGACTGCAGATCAAATAGAACCCGATGGCTTGCCCAATGCCCAAAACATCCCCTTGAGTTCGCTGCACAGCAATGTGTGGTACCACCTGGGATTAGCCTACTACCTGACTCAGCAGTACGAAAAAGCATACACTGCCTACCTTAAGTGCAGAGAGAGCGGTGCCAACTACGACAACATCGTTTCCAGTACCCATTGGCTTTACCTTATCCAGCTCCGTTTGGGTAATCCCGGAAAGGCCGACTCCTTGCTCGCTCCGATTCAAAAAGAGGGAGTAGTCATCGAAAACCAAAGCTATTCGGACTTATGCCAGTTGTATAAGGGATGGATTTCTCCAGACACCTTACTTCAGGCTAGTCCAGGCAACCCTTCCAATGATGCAGTTAATTACGGGCTTGCCAATTGGTACATCCACCAAGGAGATTCCAGCAAAGGAATTCAATTGCTTGAAGCGCTGGTTGCAGGAAAAGCATTTACCTCCTTTGGGTATTTGGCAGCAGAGGGTGATTTGATGCAGCATTTCTCCAAAGCAAAGCAAAAATAGAAGCTAGATAGAACCTGACTGACTTTATTCAACAGACTTGATGCTAAGGACCGCACGGTCTGATTTGAAGATTAGGGTTTCTGTGGTCCCCACCTGATAGCTTGGCTTCCCCTTTTTGTCTTCAGAATAGAGTGCCACAAGCGCAATTCCCTTATCCACACAGAAGGAATGAATCCCATCCACACTATTCTTATCGTTGACCACGTGGAGGTGTATGGTAAGTTCCTCATTGCCTTTTGAGAATGACTTCATTAGCCGTTCCGCATCCGAAGAATTTACAAAATGCTCTGGGGTATTGACGTAGACCAAATGAATCGAAGCGGTAAATAACTTGATAAAGGGAACAAAAGAAGAAAAAGACTTTTTGGCA
>CAYNIK010000300.1:0-2227 GCA_964397145.1 uncultured Limnohabitans sp. | reverse complement strand
ACCACTTGTTCGGATCCTCCAGGTAGTTTCAATTCAACGCTAAACCCAGAAGAGGCCCCCTTCCCTTTGGGTAAATAGTTGCAATTCACGTCTTGTGCGGGTTGCGGTACAAGACCTTCCTTCGTCCCCCAAACCGTAAACCAAGGATTGCCTTCGTCCTTTGCGGAAAAAGTGGCTGTTGTGGGATCGAAAGAAATTTTATCCGGCTGATCGATCATTTGGGTACGCTCTCCCAACCAAACAGGCATCAGGTCTACAAAGGCATCAAACTGAAATTGAATGGTTTTTTGAGTGGACTCTAAATTTTTGATTCGGAATAGGATGGTCATCCCTTCCTTCCCATCAGGGACAAATTGAAGCCGTTCGACTTCGAGTCCTGCCTCTTTCACCAGAAATTGATGGCGATTGGCAAAGGGGTAGTTGGTAAATGTATCCGCCTGGTCGAGGCAGAACGTTTGGGATTCATGAGTCACCGAAGCTGTAAATCCATCCATCAGTTTGATGGGGTGCAGCCAGATTCCCCCCATCTCTCCCTCCACATGCCAGCCCATATCCTGAAATGCCCCATTCTGGTTGCCGATCAGGTACACCCGATCCCCAGCAGCTACAAAAGGCGAAGCGAGGTACTCCTTTTTCCCTTGCAGCGCTTCGAGATTGGCAAGATCCTCAAAAAGGGTTGCTTCTGGGCTAAGTGTGGATTTGCACGAACCCAAAACAAAACTAACTAGAAACAAAAACGCTGTTTTTGACATGGCGGAACTCTATTTTCAATCAAAAGTTACACGAAATCCAATGAATAAACTCCTGAATCCGGGCTAATCCAAAAAATTAATACAAGCACGATTTCCCATTTTGAGCGCTTACCAAATCCAAAACCAATTTTTCCCGTACAATGAAAAACACTTTTGTTACTCAAGGGGTTTGGACAACTATGAAGCACGATCGGATTGTAGTTTGGTTTAGAAATGATTTGAGACTAAAGGATAATGAAACCTTAACTCGCGCCTTGCAGCAGGGGAAAGAAATTATTCCGGTCTATTGCTTTGATTCAAGACATTTTAAAAAAACCAGGCTGGGGTTTGCTAAAACTGGGGCTTTTCGGGCACAGTTTTTACTTGAAAGTGTGGCAAATCTCCGCCAGTCTTTCCAAAAAATAGGAGGGGATCTGGTCGTTTTACACGGGAACCCAGAACAGGCTGTCCCGGAATTTGCCAAGAAACTGGGCGCCACTGCGATCTTTTTCTCAAAAGAAGTAACGGCTGAAGAACGAGCGGTAGACCGGTCTTTAGAGGAAGCTGCCTTTGCTCAAGGAATTGCCTGTGAAAGTTTCTGGCAAAGTACTCTATACCACAAGGATGATTTGCCTTTTCCAATTCGGCAGACCCCTGAGGTGTTTACTCAATTCCGAAAAGAGGTTGAAAAGGGATGTAAAATTCGTTCCTCATTTCCTTCTCCCAAACAAATCCCTTATCCTGGGAAAGCAATAATTCCTGAGGCCGGAGAATTGCCTTCCTTAACCACATACGGATTGGAGTCCCCCAAGCAAGAATCTCATTCTTGGTTGGACGTTTGCGGAGGAGAATCTGCTGCGCTTGAGCGCCTCCAAGACTATTTTTGGAAAAAAGACCTACTCAAAGCCTACAAGCAAACCAGAAATGGTTTGATTGGCATGGACTACAGTTCCAAATTTTCTCCCTGGCTTGCGCTGGGCTGCATTTCCCCACGCAGCATTTACGAAGAAGTAAAGCGCTATGAAAAAGAGCGCTGCAAAAACGACAGTACCTATTGGCTGGTATTTGAATTAATCTGGAGAGACTACTTCCGATTTATTGCCAAAAAACATGGAATCAAGATTTTTAGTCTTGGCGGGATTCGAAATCAAGTAGATGCTTGGAGGCGAGATGAAGACCTCTTTGAAGCCTGGAAATCTGGACAGACCGGGGTCCCATTTATTGATGCCAACATGCGCGAACTGAATGCCACCGGATTTATGTCTAACCGAGGCCGACAACTGGTCGCCAGCTTTCTTGTCAATGACCTCGGAATAGACTGGACCTGGGGAGCAAGCTACTTTGAAAGCCTACTGGTAGATTACGATGTGTGCTCCAACTGGGGCAACTGGATGTATGTAGGCGGAGTAGGCAATGATCCTCGGGAAAACCGCTACTTCAATATCCTCCGCCAAGCGAGTACTTATGATAAAAAAGGAGACTTTGTACGGCTATGG
>CAYNIK010000299.1:0-2227 GCA_964397145.1 uncultured Limnohabitans sp. | reverse complement strand
CTTTGTGTGGCGATTGGGGACAGCGCTTTTTCTGACATCTTGTCATTTTTTTGTACTTGGAATAGGCCTTGCAGGGGATAGGTAGATTCATTTTATACGTAACTAAACCGATGTAAGCCCATGCAGGAAAAAGGCACGATCTCGATCCATACCGAGAACATTTTCCCAATCATTAAAAAATTCCTCTATTCTGATCACGAGATTTTCCTTCGGGAATTGGTCTCGAATGCTGTCGATGCTACGCAAAAAATCAAGCGACTTGCGACATTAGGTCAGTATACTGGGGAACTAGGCGATCTCACGGTGGAGGTATCCTTTGATGAAAAGAAGAAGACCATCACCATCTCCGACAAGGGGCTCGGCATGACTGCTGAGGAAATCAAAAAATACATCAACCAGATTGCATTTTCTGGAGCCACGGAGTTTGTGGAGAAATTCAAGGATGCCAAAGATGCCAACGAGATCATTGGCAAGTTTGGTTTGGGTTTCTACTCCGCCTTTATGGTGGCCAAGAATGTGGAGATCCATACGCTATCCTACCAAGAGGGTTCTGAGCCTGCGATTTGGACTTGCGACGGAAGCACCGAGTTTGAGATCAAAAAAGGCAAACGAAAAAACCGCGGTACAGACATCATTCTCCATGTCAACGAGGATTCAGAAGAATTCTTGGACAAGTGGAAGCTGCAAGGAATCTTGGATAAGTACTGCAAATTTTTGCCTGTTCCGATCAAGTTTGGCACCAAAACCGAATCCGTTGAAGATGGCGTAGACGACAAGGGAGAGAAAAAGTGGAAGTCCGTGGAGGTAGACAACATCCTCAACACCACTGCTCCGATCTGGACCAAATCTCCAAGCGACCTCCAAGACGAGGATTACTTGTCCTTTTACAAGAGCCTGTATCCAATGAGTGAGGACCCTTTATTTTGGATTCACCTGAATGTGGATTATCCATTCAACTTGACCGGGGTTCTCTATTTTCCAAAGGTCAAGAATGACTTTGAGTTGCAGCGCAACAAGATCAAACTCTTCAGCCGCCAGGTCTTCATCACCGATGAGGTGAAGGACATTGTGCCTGAGTTTTTGATGCTACTTCATGGGGTAATTGACTCCCCAGATATTCCGCTCAACGTGTCTAGAAGTTTCTTGCAGGCGGACGGCAATGTGAAGAAGATCAACAACTACATCACGAAGAAGGTGGCTGACAAACTTTCTGAACTCTTCAAGAAAGACCGTAAAGTCTACGAAGAGAAGTGGAATGACATTGGCCTATTCGTGAAGTACGGCATGATCTCCGAGGAGAAATTTTACGAGAAAGGAAAAGAGTTTACGCTCCTTAAAAACACGAAGGACGCCTATTTCACCTTGGACGAGTACCGCGAGAAGGTGGCGCCTACGCAAACAGACAAAAATGAGCAGGTGATCTACTTGTATGCCACCGACCTCAAGAAGCAGGACAGCTTTATCGATTCGGCCTTGAATAAAGAGTATGATGTGTTGGTGCTCGATTCCCCAATTGACAGCCATTTCATTCAGCACATTGAGTCCAAGTTGGACAAGACCCAACTCAAGCGTGTGGATGCAGATGTGGTGGAGAAATTGATCCAGAAGGATTCAACTTACGCCAACCTACTGACCGAAGATCAGAGCAAGTCGGTGAAGGAAATCTTTGATAAGGCCATTCAGAATAAAACCTACACCGTAGAGGTGGAAGGCCTAAGTCCAGAGGAATTCCCAGTGACCATTACCATGGAAGAATGGATGCGTCGAATGAAGGAAATGGCACAAACAGGTGGTGGACCGATGAGTTTCTACGGCAGTTTGCCGGATAGCTACAAGGTGGCCATCAATGGCAATCACCCGCTTGTGGACAAGATCTTGAAGGCGGACTCGGAAGAGGCGCAGGTAACCCTTGCCAAGCAGGCTTTTGATCTGGCTTTACTATCTCAGGGCTTGCTAACAGGCAAGGACTTGACTGCCTTCGTAAAGCGCAGCGTGGAAATGATTTAATGACCTTTGGGGTTTCTTAAACCCCGAAGGTCTTGCTCACCTTTGAGGTTTCCAAAACCTCGAAGGTCTTTTACAAATCCAAAAATTGCACTCTATCCCCTACAATTTGTAGGGGATTTTTTGTTTGTTCTTTGAATAGTCAAATTGAAGGGGGCTATTTGGTACTATCTGTTTAAAAATCAACTAATTGACTTTTAATTGTTATATTTTAATAAAAAAT
>CAYNIK010000298.1:0-2234 GCA_964397145.1 uncultured Limnohabitans sp. | reverse complement strand
AATGTTCTAAAAAATCACAATAGGCTTCTCGTTTTTTTGCTAAAGTGAATGTGGACTGATGTATGTTCCTCAAAATGAGTACTTGAAATAGGATAGTACAATCGCCAACTACTGACTAGTTAATTTCTTCAAAAGGGGAGGGACCAAATCGCTGACGAAAAAAATAGGTCTTCGCATTCGCCAAAGAAACCAGGCTTTTTAGTTTTCTTTTTTAGTCAATTTATTTTTAGATTGGATTGGTTTAAAATTCAATTAGTAGTGCTATTAGGTATTCCTAAATTATTGTTTTAGAAAAAAAATATGGAAGTAAATAACCCAAATTTTGTGAGGAGGTTTATAGAAGAAATATTGGTCGTGGTGATTGGTATTTCTTTGGCCGTGACGGCTGAACGAATTGTTCAAACTTTCCAGCAGCAAAAGGAAGAGAAGGGTGTCATCAGCAGGATGAGCCAAGAATTAAGACGGGATAGCATTGATCTAGCCTACAACATCAAGCATCATCAACTCGCATTGGTGGCCGATAGCCTCCTGAGCAGATGGTCCAAGGGTGAGATCGAACTAGCACCAGACTCGTTAAAAGTTTATGCCAGCAGATCGTTGATCTTTACTTTTTTTGCCAGCAGTACTACGGAAATAGAAGCGCTCAAAGGCGCCGGAAAACTTTACCTTATCGAAGATCCCGAGTTGTTATCCAACATCTTGAAGCATTACAATAGGTATGCGGATTTCAAATTGTCCACAGACTTGGGTATGCAGACTGCAAAGCAGTTGATTGAGCTCTACAAAGCGAATGCAACACTCCAAACCGATATTGGTAATTTGCAGAACCTATCCAAGGTATATGGATTTGATCCTCAGGAACTTGAAAAGAATCTAAGAGGAAATAGGAGTTATGAAAATTTGCTTCAGGAAAAGAGGGTGATGGATGCTTTTGTAGTGGGCCAGGCAAAGCAGGCTATCACTAGATTAAATGCGATTACTGCGGCTTTGGCGGAGAAACAACAGCCTGCCTAGGAGCATGAGTTGGCTGGACGAGTTCCATATCCCAGCATCAAAGAGCGACCTAAACTAGCGTAAAGGGGCTAGATTAAATTGAAAAGTTAGGATAGAAAATGACTAAACTATGAATGGAAATGACTCAAATTCTCCAGCGTCAAAAAGGAGATGGTCTGAATACCTGCTTGAATTTGTGATGTTGTTTGCAGCGGTCACCCTGGGTTTTTTTGCTGAGAATATACGAGAGCGGAATACTGAACAACAGAAGAAAAAGGATTTGTTAGCTGCAGTAGTTCATGATTTTAAAACAGATAAATCTGAAATAGAACGACACCGGGTCATGGTAAAAAGGAGACTTCAGAATTGTGAAAATTTTAAAAGACTTCTTGAGATGGATGAATCTCAGATTGATATCCTTGACTTTTATCGAACTGCAATCTTGCATGCAGAGAATAAGGACTTAATCCTCAATGAAAAAGCGAGGAATGATGCCGAAGCAAAAGGGTATTTTTCAAATGGAGAGTTTAGCGAAATGTCAGGCATACTCAACAAGTTCAATTATTATTACAACGATTACGAGGAACTGAATTTAGGATGTTTGGAGTCTTGTAAGCGCTATTATTCCACGATCATCCCGGACTTATTGGAGGCTAAGTTGGTGCTGAAATCTGATTTTATTTGGCAAGAAAATTCGAGCACTACTGACAAAGATTTTCAAGGCAAACTAAACAAAAAAATAGACCAAGAGCTGAAAGATAAAATCTTGTTTGATATCTGGTCTAGGAAAACGCTGTTGCAGTTGGAGTTAAGTAATTTTGATACGCTAGACGTCTATGCAGACAAGGCCATTGCTGTTTTAACCGCTGAAGAGCTGAACTAGGAAAAATCTAATTTTTGCGGTCATTCAAATTCAATTCCAATAGAAATTAAAATCGCATGATTTGAAGAGAAGTTTATCCCCATGCAAAGAAGTGCAAAATACATTGACTTTAAGAGTTGACCTTCTATAGCGGGCTAAAGCTTCTCAAAATTTAGATGGTATCTGGTAGAGCGTCCTTGCCCCTGGACAAGTAGGGCACCAACCTGAACCAGATCTGCTAGATGCCTGGTAGCCGTTGCTTTGGATACGCGAGTTAATCGACTGTATTTAGATGCAGTCATACCGCCTTCAAATCCTGAAGGTCCTTCAGAAAACATCCGTTGAATCACTTTAAGTTGCACGGGGTTGAATTGCTTCG
>CAYNIK010000297.1:0-2235 GCA_964397145.1 uncultured Limnohabitans sp. | reverse complement strand
AGGGAAAAGCCAAAAATCCACGGTTAATGGGCTCTTTTTCCATACGAGACTCCATCTCAAATTTTTGGATAAAGTGGCAATGCCAGCGTAGGCGAGATTGGAAATTAGCCAGGTTACGGGCTTGAAAACCAGTGGCTGACTTTTGCATTGAAGCTTGATACACTTCGCGTAGGGAAAGACATCCCCAAGCCAAATAGGGAGATAATCGGCTACAGCCTGTTCGACTTCCTTCGGGCTTGCTGATCTGTTTGCTGTAGTTTTTGACGCGGTCCTCAAGAAAACTCTTCAAGTACTTTCGCCCGGTTCGTTCACCTCCAGGCTGCATGATGTCTTGTGAAGTAGTCCAAACTTCAGGCAAGGTGCTAAAGACCTGCTTAAGTTGCTGCGCTTCAGGAATGGGAACAAAGGTAGCCCGACCATAGTCCGGTTGAGCAAGTGGAGCTGTCATGAATGCTTGCCAAAAAGACTCCCATCCTCTTCTGTTTTTACGTTTGCGCTGTACGCCCTGCTGCAGGTATTCTTTCCAAGGAATGCCCTGAGCGCTGAAATAAGCGGCCATCTCCCGGTCTCGTTCGTAGGTAACCGCGATACCTGTTTCTTGATGAGAATAGACGGCTTGTATGGAATAATCTTGTTGAATTTGGGCAAAAACAGCTTTTACCTCAGCTCTAACGATAAACAAATTGCCTTGAAATGGAATTAATTGCTGTTCCATGTCTTTGAGACTTTCGCATACAAAACGCCAATGCCGATCGCTGCTTTGCGGAGCAGCAATCAGGGAGGGTTCAAAGCAATACAGCAAAAGGATGGGGAATCCTGCGGCAATGGCTTCAGCCAAGGGTTGATGATCACTCAACCTCAAATCACGCTTCAACCAGACCACAGAAATTTTCATATTCTTAAAACTTTGCCGGCGCCTCAAGGTTTTAGAAGAATGAAAAAATTAAAAGAACTTTCGCCTGAAGCCATCGACCGAATCATCGAAATGGCTTGGGAGGACCGTACCCCTTTTGATGCAATTTTAAGTCAATTTGGAGTGACGGAGGGAGAAACCATTCAGCTGATGCGCCTCCATATGAAAAAAAGTTCATTTAAAATGTGGCGTGCTCGTGTGCAAGGTCGCAGTACCAAACACAGCAAAAAAGCCCCTGAAGACCTGCTCACCTTCAAATCCAGAATGCAAAGAGGAATTGCATTGAATAAAATGCCCAAACGCTAACAAAAAAGCCTTCCCCAAAAGAGGAAGGCTACTAATTCCAATCAAAGGAGATCAAACCGTTTCAAATGGCCATCTCATAATTCCTCCGGCCAGATTTTTTACATGTTCAAAGCCTTCCTCGGACATGATATCACAAGCTTGACCACTTCGATTGCCGCTTCGGCAGTAGATGAGATACGTTTTGTCTTTGGGGAGGTTCTTGATTTGTGACACGAAGTTGGAAGACATGATATCGATATTCCGTGCTCCACGAAGTTTGCCTCCGGCAAATTCACCAGCTGTGCGCACATCAATGACCACCGCATTGGGCTGGATCATCAAGTCGTGAAAAGGTCCTGCTGGAAGATCTTCGTATTTTTTTGCTTTGGCAGAAAAGAAATTAAACATAGTCGTTGTTGTTTTAGCTGATCCAAAAGTACAGAAGAGGGGAACGCATCTTCAGTAATAAATGTCACCTCCCCTACTTGATTAGTGTCTTTTTTCTTTTTTTCAACTCCAATACTCCAAGTCGGACCAAAAGCACCCAAGGAAATCCATGCCAGAGCAAGTCCAACCAATCCATGGTTCCCATTCCTATTGCTCCTCCTGCTACCCATCGGATTTTACCCCAGATATGGGGTTCAGGAAAAAAGGGAGCCAGTCCTAAAAGGAGGCATAACATCCCAACAAAACGAAAACTATTCAATGCACTGAGCTTGCTTACTTGTTCTTGTTCCATGGGTAGGTAAGTTGTTGCCAAAAGGTTTTGGGGAAGGTCTCCACCTGTTCAAACCCCAGCGGTTCGTTTGCATTTTCATTGGGAATATAGGCCGTACCAAATAGGTAATCCCAAAGACTTAAAGAAATACCGTAGTTGACACCATGACTGCCTTCAGGAAGTTCCTTGGCATGGTGCCAAAGATGCATGACGGGATTATTGAATACATACTTGAGCGGACCATAGGTAATCTTTACATTGGCGTGATTGAGGTGGCCAATCACAATGGTAACCAGGTGGAGGATAAAGAAGTCATCTA
>CAYNIK010000296.1:0-2235 GCA_964397145.1 uncultured Limnohabitans sp. | reverse complement strand
ACAAACGCATCGTAAACGGGCTCCTCAATGATAAACCGTTTGGCAGCAATGCAGCTTTGTCCAAAATTGACCATTCGGGCCTTGACTGCCGTGGAGGCGGCAAGGGGGAGATCTGCGTCCGCAAGGACGATAAATGGGTCGCTGCCTCCGAGTTCGAGCAGTGATTTCTTTAAATTTTTACCAGCGGCCGCGGCCACAGTGGCTCCTGCTTTTTCACTCCCGGTAAGGCTTACTCCTTTGATCCGAGGGTCATCCAAAAGCGCAGTTGCACGAGGCCCGTCCAGCAATAGGCTTTGAAAGCAGCCTCCAGGAAACCCGGCTTCGGCAAATAGATCTTGGATGGCTAAGGCACACTGGGGGACATTCGAAGCATGTTTGAGTAGTCCCACATTTCCTGCAATCAGCGTGGGTACTGCAAAACGGAATACCTGCCAAAACGGAAAATTCCAAGGCATCACTGCCAGTATTATTCCCAAAGGCTGAAAGATCACTTTCGCTTTTTTTTGGTCTGGGAGGAGAATGGATTCGGGGGCTAAAAACTCATCTACTCGCTCCGCATAAAATTCACAGACGAGGGCGCATTTTTCAATTTCGGCGCGTGATTCGGAAATTACTTTCCCTACTTCAAGGCTAATGAGTCGTGCCAATTCCTCTTTTCGAGCACGCAATAGCTGAGCGAGTTGGCGAAAAAGATAAGATTTTTCTAGGCTTGATTGTGAGCGCCAGGAATCAAAGCAATACTCCGCCAAGGCTAGTGCCTTTTCTACTGCTACTGGAGGTGTAGGTGGATATTCTTGGAGGGTTTCTCCATTCCAGGGATTGATCGAACGAAAAAAACTCATTTTTCAACTGCCTTACCTGCCTCTTTCCAGGCGTTGATTCCGCCTTCCAGCATGTATACGTGTTTAAATCCCATTTTTTGCATTGCATCTGCGGCCTTTCGGGTGCGACTGCCCGAGCGGCAATAGAGCAAATAGGTTCCTTTTTTGTTTAAACCGGCCACCTGAGAAGCAAAATCAGGGCTCAGAAAATTAACCGTGGTGGCATTAGCCAAATGACCTTCTGCCACCTCCTCCGGGGTACGTACGTCGATGATTTTCGATTTCTTTTTGGTAGCCATTTTTTCAAATTGAGGAATGGAGAGCACCTGAATGGAATCTGGAGCTGCTGTTTGTGCGTAGCCTTGGAAGCCAAGGAAAAAAAGGAGGGCGAAAAGAACGAAGGTGTTTTTCATCGAAGGATTTGGTTATTGCGGAAACAACTGCCTAATTGATTCGAAAATTTACTGCTTTCTCCTCAATATGCCGCTAAAGATTGGATTGATTTCGGATTCCCACAGTTACTTAGATCACCAAATCGCTGAATACCTGCAAGAAGTGGATGAGATTTGGCATGCTGGAGATGTGGGTGATCCGGCAATCTTGGAAATATTGCCTAAAGGAAAGCGGCTACGCGGTGTATTTGGAAATATTGATGACCAAGTGGTTCAAGAACTATTTCCAGAATGGCAGGAATTTGAATTAGAAGGAGTAAAAGTGGCCATGACCCATATTGGAGGGCTGCCGCCGCGCTATGCCAATGGAGTCAAAACAAGGTTGAAGTCCCAGAAAGCGCAACTTTTTGTCTGCGGGCATTCCCATATCTGTCGCGTGGAATTTGATCGGGAAATCAACTGCCTCTACATGAATCCCGGTGCAGTAGGGCAGCATGGATTTCACCAGATGCGTACGCTTCTACTTTTTGATTTGGATGCCGGAAAAATCACCAATCTCCGCGTCGTGGAATTGGGGAAAAGAGGAAAGATTACAACAGGATAAAAACAAAAATAGCGGCCAGGGCCGCTATTTTTATATCTTAGAAAAAAGGTCGAATTATTTTTCGAATGAAGCTTTGATAGCTTCCACGTCAACATTTTTGATCACAGGCTTCGCGCACAATTGCTTGATTTTGATCACTCGTCCAGTCTGACCTTGTCTTTTTCTTTTCAGTTTTCTTTTAAGCGTAGTAACACCCATGGTCGTATGTAGTTAAATTTTTTGATTTCGAAACGGATTGCAAAAGTATATAAACTTATCTTTTCTGCCTACAAATCTTTTGATTTTATTCTTGCCTTTCCAAGAGATGCTTCCTTCATTTTGGGAATTTTGGGTAAATTTGAGTTCAATTTTGAAAAAGCACCATGCAAAAGCCTAGTCTTCCAAAAGGAACCCGTGATTTTGGTCCGCTTCAAATGGC
>CAYNIK010000295.1:0-2237 GCA_964397145.1 uncultured Limnohabitans sp. | reverse complement strand
TTCACATATTTTTCTAGCCAGCTGTCCATTTCCCAAAGGGTATGAAGCACGGATTCCTTGCCCGCATAGCCATGGCTTTCGTGAGGGAGGAGCACCAGTCGGGTCGTCGCTCCATGTCCTTTGAGGGCATTGTAGTAGCGCTCGGATTGGATGGGGAAAGTACCCGAGTTGTTGTCTGCCTCCCCGTGGATAAGCAGGATTGGGGTCTTCACTTGGTGGGCAAAGGAGAAAGGAGACATGTTGAAATACACTTCAGGGGCTTCCCAGTAGCTGCGCTGCTCGTACTGGAATCCAAAGGGAGTCAGGGTACGGTTGTAGGCTCCACTTCTGGCGATGCCTGCGGCAAAAAGCTGGGTGTGGGAAAGGAGGTTGGCGGTCATGAAGGCGCCATAGGAATGGCCTCCAACTGCAATGCGCTTGCGGTCGCCAATTCCCATATCCACCACCTTATCGATGGCCGCTTCCGCGTTGGCTACCAGCTGCTCGATAAAGAAATCGTTGGGCTCCTGCTCGCCTTCCCCTACGATGGGCATTTCGGTTTGGTCCATGATCGCATAGCCACGAGTCACCCAGTAGATCGGGGAACCCCAACTGAGGCGGGTAAACGTGTATTTGGAGCCTCTCACCTGGGCGGCATCAGCCGCAGATTTGTATTCTCGGGGATAGGCCCACATGAGTACCGGTAGCGCACCATCTTTTTCTGGGGAGTATCCTGCGGGAGTGTAGAGGATGGCAGAAAGGTTGAGTCCATCTTTTCGAGGATAGGTTACCAGCTGCTTCTGGATGCCTTTCAGGCTTGGGTAGGGATCGGCAAAGGCGGTGATTTGCTTGGGAGCAATTCGCTTTTTGGTGTGGCGTACCCAGTAGTTGGGTTGGGTGTCCGTTCCTTCCTTGATCGTGATGAAGGAGCTTGCATCTGCATTGAGCACTTTGGTGACGCGCTCGTAGAATGGTGCCTGTGATCTCCAAAGGATTTGCTGTTCCTTGGTCTTGCTGTTGAAGGTGGAGAGGAAAGGCATATTGCCTTCAGGACTTCCTCCCTCGGAGGTCATGTAAATCAAGTCCCCTTTTCGAAGAATTACGCGTCGACCGAAGGCATTTTCAGTGAAAAGTGGACTGCCTGGATCATTGTAGAGGTCGTCGGAGGAGCGCTCGATGATGGTTCGAGGGGCTTGACTTGGGGTTCCGGGTTGGAATACGGATACTTTTTCGGTACGGCTCGCGGACCAGCGTTCGCTCAGCAAGGCGAAGGTATCGTCAGACCAGCTGATGCCTCCAAAGCGGAGGGTAGTGCCTACTAATTTTTGTTTCTCTTGGGTGAAGGGAGCTGTCAGCGTGTACACATGGTCTCGTTCGGCTACCTTCACCTTAGGATCTCCCTTGTCCTGAGCCTCTGCCCAATACAGGGTAGCCGGGACATCTGCACGCCAGTTGACGTTACGAATGCCGCTTACCGTGGCATCAAATCCACTGGGACGAACTTCATCCAAGCCAATTTGGGCGATGGTTTTGAGGAGGTCCCCTCCATTGTTCCAGACCTCTACCGTGTAGGGAAATCGGTCTGCAGGCACGAGGTAGGAAAAAGGAGTTTGGATGGTCTCTACTAGGATATAATTTTTGTCAGGGCTTAAAAGCATAGACTTGATCATGCCTGGTTTGCCTAGGGGCTTTTTGGTCCCATTTACCTCCACCTGCATCAGTTGGGAATCCATAAAGTAGGCAAATAATGCCTCGTCGTGTGGATTGGCAAGCAAATCTTGGTAGGTACGGCTAGCGGCGGCTTTACCGGAAGTTTCCTGAATGATCGGGCCCACAGGTGCAAGTGGTGCTTTGGGCATGGTGCCTCGAGTGGGGTTGACGGCTTTGATGATTAGGCTAGTATTGGATAGCCAGGCCACCGAATTTCCCATCACCTGGTTGAGAATGGGTTCGGTGAGTTTTTTTGCCTCGTAGGTACGCATGTCCACTACCCAAAGGCTGATTCCTTGGGCCTCAGTTTGGGTAAAGGCCAGGTAGGCTTCGTCCAAGGAAAAGGTAAAGCCATTCATTTTGGGATTCGTTGGTAGACCCTTGACTTGAATCTCTTCACCGGTCTCGGTTTTTTTCACGATCAAATTGGTAAATCCACCCGTACGGCTTGGACCTGAGGTACTTGGATTTATTCGAATCCCCGCAATGCGGAGTTCAGGCTGTGCAAGGTCTTCAATGCTGGGGGCTTCGCTCCGCTCCTGGATCAA
>CAYNIK010000294.1:0-2240 GCA_964397145.1 uncultured Limnohabitans sp. | reverse complement strand
TGCCATCGTTGAGGTAAAGGCGGTCTTGGTAAGTCGTGGCGTAATCGGAAAATTCGATGCCTCCGCTTCCCAATAGTAGGTCCGGCGCTCCATCCCCATTCGCATCAAAGAAGTGAGATACCACATCTTCCGCTAAGCTATCTTGGTCAAAAAGGGAAGTTTGGCTCGACGTCCAAGCACCTGAAGCGCTTTGCTTCCAAAGGGAGGAGGGCTGGCCTTTGGCTCCTGGAATCACTACTTCCATACGTCCATCTCCGTTGATATCGGCTTGGCTCGCACGCGGCCCCTCGTTGCTAATGGACCAGAAGCGTAGCCGATCTCGGTCAAAATCTACAAACTCACTTTCACGGTGAACATAGGGTAAGGAATAATTCAGGGCAGGGCTGAATAAAGGGAGACTATTGCTGATTATTGACTTTCCTACCTTTGCATTTACCTCTTTAGGAAAAAGAACCTTATTGGAAGGAACCTGCCTTAGGACCGTCTGTTTTCCGGAGGGCCAGTCAATGATTACAGAATCCACCTGAGTATGCTTTCCTAATCCAAAATTCAATCGAGGATCTACTGAGGACATGTAGCCCTTGACGGGTTGAAATTCTTGAACCTGCGTTTCCCCATCCGTGTAGAGCCTAACTCGGGTGCCAAATGCATTGCCCAAGTCCAAGCTTAGGAAGTTAGTGGTGGTCCCAGGGTTGCTGTTGTTGCGGTAGACAAAAGCTCGTTCGTTGAGGTTGTTGACGACCAAATCCAGGTCCCCATCATTGTCCAAATCGGCGTAGGCGGAGCCGGTGCTAAAGGTGGGCTGCTCCAGTCCTTGGGTAGCAGCCACATTGTCAAATTGAAGAGCCCCTTTATTCTTAAAGAGGTAGTTTTGCTGGGGTACCGATGGGAATTCATCAATCATTTTGGTGACCAGTACTGAGTCCCTTCGGTAGTCCGCTATTTTCCCTTGATTGTTGGCATAGAAATCTACAAAGTCAAAGTCGGTGAGGTCCTTCACGATGCCATTGGCGATGAAGATGTCTTTTTTGCCATCCAGGTCCGCATCGAAAATCAGCGCGCCCCAGGACCAGTCTGTGGCTTCTACGCCTGACCATCTTCCTACTTCTGCAAAAATTGGGGTGCTGTCCTGTGGATGGAGTCCCAGATGGCGTTGCAGGGTATTCCGGGTAAATTGGCGGTGGTAGCCGGCTTTTTGGTTGGCTTGAAACTTGTCCCACTCCTCAAAGGGAGTTTTGGATTTGACTCGTGCTAGGTCTTGTGGGAGCATTTCGGTGACGATCACATCGGGCCACAAGTCATTGTCTAGGTCGGCGATGTCTGCCCCCATGGAACCCATGCTGATTTCCGGCATGGCTTGCGGTAAAATTTCCCGAAAGGTTCCGTTTTTTTGATTCAGGTAAAGGTAGTCGCGCTCAAAAAAGTCATTGGATACGTAGAGATCCGGCCAGCCATCTTGGTTGAGGTCCGTTACGGTGACACCAAGGCCATAACCAATAGCACTTCCATAGATCCCTGCTTCTTCGGATACATCGGAGAAGCGGTTGCCCTCGTTCCGGAATAGTTTGTTTCCTCCTTCGGGATCACGAATTTCTCGTTGACCAAGGCGAAGGTCATTGAGACCGACAGAGCGACCGGAATTGCTCAGGAGATACATATCCAGATCTCCATCCTTGTCGTAATCAAAAAACACAGCATGTTGGCTAAGCCCTACTTCTGCCAATCCATATTCTTTCGATTTTTCGGTAAAGGTCAGGTCTCCATTGTTGATAAAAAGTTCGTTGTGTCTGCGTTCCCCTTGCATGGGGCCAGATTTGCAGACGTAAATATCCAATAGACCATCTCCGTTGACATCGGCCATACTTACGCCTGTGGTCCAGGATCCGGTGGAATTCAGCCCTGCCTTATCGGTAATGTCTTCAAAGTTGAGTTCGCCTTTATTGAGGTAGAGGCGGTTGCTTTGTTGGTTGCTTGCAAAAAAAATATCTGGGAGGCTATCTTGGTTGAGGTCGCCAATAGCCACCCCTGCACCATTGTAAAAATTGCGAAAGGTGTAGGGGTTGACTTTTTCGGTATACACCAAGTCATTGCGGAAGGAGATGCCGGTTTGACTTTCTGAAAGTAGGGAAAACAATGAGTTAGCATCCTCCTGCTTGCAGGAGAAAAGGAAGGAAAAAAGAAGGAGAAAGAGGTGCTGTTTTTTCACAAGGCAAGTGTAAAAAAAAGGAAGTGTACTTGCG
>CAYNIK010000293.1:0-2241 GCA_964397145.1 uncultured Limnohabitans sp. | reverse complement strand
CAGCGAAAGTTCCACTGTCCAAAAATGAAGGCTTCTTGTTCAGGCTTTTCTTCTTCCTTGCATCCACCGAGCAAGGAAAAGAGTAGGAGAAAATAGATTGCTTTTTGTTTCATGGTGCTGATAGTTGTTTTAAACCTCAGGAATGAACTCTCTTTTTTTACGCAATTATCGGAATTCTTTTAAAAAAAAGGGACTCGGTTTACTTTTCTCTCTTTTTTTCGGGGGCACTATTTTTCTTTCACTCCCTAGTTTCGCACAGTCTGATTCCTTGACTTTCCATTTTGGAAAAGCGGAACAGGCACACCCAGCCACCTATGTATTAACTGGTAAAATCACCTCTCAAGAGGTTGGGGATGCCTTGGCAGGTGCCGGTGTGCATGTTAACGGAACTTTTTCGGGAGTGGTTACAGACAAGTTTGGATATTATTTAATAGCCTTACCTCCAGGTATTCATCGGGTAGTATTTCGACATATTTCCCATGCGCCACGAATTACAGAAGTGCATTTGTACGACAATGGGGTGATCAATCTAGACATGGTTCTCAAAAGCTTTGAGTTGGATGGGGTGGTGGTCATGTCCGATGACCCAGACCGTAATGTGCGGAATCCCATTTCAGGGGTTGCCAAACTCAGTGCCAAGGAATTGAAGGCGATTCCTGCCTTTATGGGTGAGGCCGATATCTTCAAAGGTCTCCAAATGATGCCAGGGGTATCATCGGTAGGGGAAGGTACTTCTGGAGTCAATGTCCGGGGAGCCAAAACCGATCAAAACTTGATCCTAATGAACGAAGCGGTCGTGCTAAGTTCCAATCATGCGCTTGGCTTTTTGTCGGCATTCAATACGGATGTGACCGAAAATTTCACACTCTACAAGGGCAACCTACCCGCTACTTACGGAGGTCGGGCAGGTGCTGCACTAGACATCAGCATGCGGGCTGGATCCATGGAAGCTTGGCAGGGGCAGGCCGGAATTGGCACCTCCAATGGAAAGCTTCTTCTTGAAGGTCCTTTGGTGAAAGAAAAGCTTAGTGTAGTCCTAGGTGCTCGGAAATCCAATGTGAATTGGCTACTTGGGCAAGCACGGGATTTGGACATTCAAGCCAGTCAACTCAATTTTTACGATGGCTACCTGGGAATGCAGTGGAAAATTGCCCAAGGGCATAGTTTGGATCTGAGTACCCTAGTGACTGGAGATACCTTTCAGTTTTCCGATCAATTTGGCTACGACTGGACCAATGCCGTGGGGACCCTTCGGTACAAGGGGCTTCTGAGTGATAAAATAGCAGTGCGAGCACTTGTAGCGGGTGGCAATTTTGACAATAATTTTCTGGATCCTTCAGGGGTGGAGGCAGCTCAAGTGTCTAATGGCATGCGCTACCAACAAGCCAAGGGATATGCTACCTGGGCAGATGAAAAACGCTCGTTCACTGCGGGGGTAGAAGCCATTTATTACCAAGGAAAGCCCGAAAAACGCCTACCCTTTGGAGAATTTTCTGCTATTCAAGCAGAGCAAGTGGGAAAGGAAAAAGGAATTGAAGGAGCTGCTTTTTTCAGCATGGACTATGAACTGAGTGAGTCGACAAGTTTGATTGGAGGGATTCGCTATTCTCGTTACAGCCAATTGGGGCCCGATACGGTTTTCCAATACCGCCCCAACGCCCCAAAAATTGTCGATGAACTTCAGGGAACGAATGTGTTTGGCCAAGGTGCCATGCAAAGTTATGGTGGCTGGGAACCACGACTTGCGCTGCGGCAAAACTTGTCGGCGCGGACTTCGCTCAAGTTAAGCTATGCCCGACTCTACCAATACATTCAGTCGGTGTCTGCGACCTTTGGTCCTACTCCCATCGACCTTTGGCAGCTGAGTACAGTACATATTCCACCGCAGCGGGCGGATAATTTTTCGCTTGGCGTATTTACCAACTCGGAGGGAAACAAGTGGGAGTACACGGTAGATGCGTTTTACCGACTTGGGGAAAACCAAGTCGAATACCGGGATTTTGCCAACCTCTTTCTCAATCCTCAAATTGAGACGGCACTCGTATTTGGCAAAGGGAAAGCTTACGGGATGGAATTTATGGTCAAAAAAAATGTGGGGCTCCTGACTGGATGGATTGCCTACACCTATTCCAGATCCCTATTTCAATCGGCAAGTCCCTTTGCTGAAGAGCAGATCAATGGAAATGCCTGGACTCCGGCCAACTACGACAAACCCCATGAAGTCAATCTGATTTTGAGTCG
>CAYNIK010000292.1:0-2244 GCA_964397145.1 uncultured Limnohabitans sp. | reverse complement strand
AGGGAGGCTCCGCCGTTCGAGGAGCTGCTCAAGGAGACAATCCGATGAAGAAGGCTAACAACAAAAAATAAAAAAGAAGAGGCTGTCCCGAAAAGAGACAGCCTCATTTTTTTGTTCACCAGCTCGAGTTAACTACCCGCTCCAAATTGGAATCCCATCCATCCCCCAGCAAGCATCAGGACAAGGGTTACCGCAAGCACAAGGACCAGGGTAGACAGGGGCATTTCCCAGTCTACATCTCCAACTTTAAATTTGACAGGCTTATTCCAGTTCATATGAATGGGAAGGTATTTTTATTTCTTCAGAGCACCTTTCCAGCCCTTTTCTTCCAACTGAGCAGCAGACTCCTCCACCTTCTCACGAAGTCCTTTTTTAAATTCGTCTAGCCGTTTACCCACTGCAGCATCGTAAGCGCCAAGGATGGAAGCGGCAAGGATCCCTGCATTTTTTCCCCCATTCAAGGCAACTGTAGCCACAGGAATGCCCGAAGGCATCTGCAAAATAGACAGGATGCTATCCCAGCCATCAATGGAGTTGGAACTGTGAACCGGCACTCCAATCACCGGAAGGCTTGTCAAGGAAGCCACCATTCCCGGAAGGTGAGCGGCTCCGCCAGCACCAGCAATGATCACCTTGATACCCCGCTCGCGAGCAGATTCAGCATAGTCAATCATCCGCTTGGGCGTGCGATGCGCACTGACCACGGTCAATTCAAAAGCAATACCCAGTTCCTCTAAAAATTGGGCTGCTTCGGCCATGACAGGAAGATCCGATTGACTTCCCATGATTATTCCTACCTGTGGATTCATTGCTGTGATTTGATTTTGATGAGGTCTTTGATTCGTTGCGCTTTATCTTTTACTTCTTCGATATCCTCGCCCAAAAGGGTCACGTGGCCCATCTTGCGGAAAGGTTTGGTGTGTTTTTTTCCATAAAGGTGGATGTACACCCCTTTTTCGGACATAGCCTCAGCCAAGCCTTCCACCACTGCAGCCCCTTCGTATCCTGGTTCGCCGAGCAGGTTGATCATGGCCGCCGGGCAACGCAGCGCGGTATTGCCTAGGGGCCAGTTCATCACGGCACGGAAGTGCTGCTCAAACTGGGAGGTAAAGTTGGCCTCGATGGTATGGTGTCCGCTATTGTGCGGGCGAGGAGCAATTTCATTAACGAGTACCTCGCCAGTACGGGTTACAAAAAGTTCGACGGCTAGAATGCCTACCAAGTCCAATTTCAAGATGAGGTCTTTGGCGATGGCTTGCGCCTTTTGTTCGATTTCTGGGGAAATACCGGCTGGTGCAAAAAGAAATTCTACCAGGTTGGCGGTAGGGTGAAAGGCACATTCCACGGCGGGATAGGCCACAACTTCCCCACGCTCGTTGCGTGCGACGGTGACGGCAATTTCTTTCTCAAAGTCAATCAACTTTTCGAGTAGCCCTGGGGCATCAAAAGCCTGGTCCAAATCAGCAGCCCTACGCAATACTTGTACGCCTCGTCCATCATACCCTTCCTTTCCCAATTTGTTGACCGCTGGCAAAAAGGAGGCATTCGCGATGACCTCGGCCTTATTTTCCGTCAGGATAAATTCAGCGGTAGGAACACCGTGCTCCAAGTAAAACTGCTTTTGCTTCCGCTTGTCTTGAATCAAGGCAAGCAAATGGGGCTGGGGATATACTTTTTTGCCTTCATCGGCCAATTTTTGAAGGGCCTCGGTATTGACTGCCTCAATCTCTACGGTAATCACATCGCAGTGCTGCCCAAAGGCATAGACGGCAGCATAATCCTTTAGGGAGCCGACCGTAAACTGCTGGGCAATGTCCTTACAGGGCGCATTGGGATCGGGATCCAGAATATGAATGTCCTGATTGTAGTTGATGGCAGACTGAATCAGCATGCGGCCAAGTTGGCCTCCTCCGAGTACGCCTAAAGTGGGATGTGGATGCATGGAACCCATAGATGGGTCAAAATTAACAGATTAAACCTGAATTCGGAGCAATCCCATTCTAGAAAGCAGCGGAGTTCTGAAAATAGGGGCTGAACAGATCAAATATACTACTTGGGTACAAACTTAATTCCCATCAACTCCATCAGTTTGTGCGCATTGAAACTCGGGCAAGCCCCTTCTTTCAAGCGGTAGTCAAAGAGGATCTCCTGATCTTGGATTTCGGAATGGAAGGAGTAATTCTGAACTCGCGCTTCTTTTTCCCCTAGGGCAGCCAATTCAATGTCGTGCGTACTGATCAGTCC
>CAYNIK010000291.1:0-2245 GCA_964397145.1 uncultured Limnohabitans sp. | reverse complement strand
CTGCTCACATCAAGCCGGATGAACTTGCCAACGCCAAAACAAACGAGGTGGATGGAAAAAATGTTCCTGTTCGTCACTTTGGAGCTATTCTCGGTTGGGAGGAATGGCACGCCCTTGCGGATAAACTCAAAGCCCACGGCATTGAATTTGTCATTGAGCCTTACATTCGATTCAAAGGTGAGGTAGGCGAACAAGCCACCATGTTTTTCTTGGACCCTTGCGGCAATGCCCTCGAGTTTAAGTCCTTCCAAGATCCTTCACAGATTTTTGCCAAGTAAACTCCTTGGATGCGCTAGCCCTCACCGCTCGCCTTGGAAAAAAACTCTTGCTAGAAGGGAAGGAATACCTGTGTTTTAATGGGACTTCCTACCTAGGCTTGGATAGCCTGGAGGTCTATGCGCGGATTGTGGAAAGCAATATCCAGAACTGGGGAACCCACCATGGACTCAGCCGAACCAACAATCTACGCCTTGGGGTCTACGATACTTTTGAGGAGTTCTTTTCAAATCAAGCAGGGGCAGAAGCGGGGGCACTATTCAGTTCCGGTTACCTAGCGGGGATCGCGGCGAGCCAATACCTTTTTCCAAAAGCAAATCAATGCTGGGCGGCACCGGATACGCATCCAGCGATCTTGCCGGTAGGCGTACAAGCAGAGTCCTTTGGTAGCTATTCCCAATGGACAAATGCCTGTTTGGAGCGAGCCTCCCAACTGCCTTCGCAGCAGATTCTGATCCTAGGCAATGCAGTGGATCCGCTCAAAGCAGAAATTCACGCCTACGATTGGGTTTCCTTGATTGCTCAAAAACACGAGGTAACCCTTCTGATTGACGATAGCCATGCCTTTGGTGTCTTGGGCGATTCTCTTTTTGGGACCTATTCCCAATGGAAGCAGGATGGTATTCAACTCGTGATTTCTGGTTCCTTGGGCAAAGGTTTGGCCACGCCCGGAGGAATCGTATTGGGGTCACAGGATTTGATTCAAGGAATCAAATCTCAATCCATTTTTGCAGGGGCTTCACCACCTGCTCCTGCCTTGCTTCAAAGTTTTTTGGATGCCCAGATACTCCTGCAGGAGCAGCGACTAAAGTTAAAGGAGCTAACTTCCTTTTTTTACCAAGAAAGCAGGGGCCTCCCCCAAATCAAAGGGAACCCAAACTTTCCAGTTTTCGTGTACTCTCCCGATTCTTGGGCCTCCAATATGCAGGAGCAGGGGTACATCACCTCTTCTTTCTCCTATCCTACTGCAAGCAGCCCCAAAGTCAATCGAATTGTGCTTTCCGCCAGTCATTCCAAGGAGGAGGTACAGGCTTTATCCCAATTTCTAACGCATCTCGACAGATCTCTATGAAAAATCTTGTGTTTTCGCTACTTGTTGCTGTTCTTCTAGTTGCTTGTAAATCGGAGCCTCCGGTCCCCTTTGTGGACGGGTTGGAAGCGTATCCAACTTTGCAAAAAGTGCTTGCCGATACCGCCAAGTACCAGGTCCAAATTCTCTACACGCAGATCGACCGCAATGAGCATGGCAATCCACTGTTTACTACCTATCCTTTCAATGTAGATGATTCCCGCTATTTTTATCCAGCCTCCACGGTAAAGTTGCCCATTGCATTGCTGGCATTGGAATGGCTGGAGGAGCAACAAGTGGAAGGCTTGACTTTGGAAACTACCATGCTGACCGACTCAGTACGTCCATCTCAGCTCCCTGCGTGGAGCGATTCGAGTGCTGAAAATGGCTTGCCAAGTATTGGGCACTACATCAAAAAAATCCTGCTTGTCTCCGATAACGATGCCTCCAACCGCTTGTATGAGTTGTTGGGGACGGATTACATCCATACAAAGCTGAGGGAAAAAGGGTTAGCGAATACCGTGATTACACAGCGGTTGAGTTTTCCTCTACCCCCGGAAGAAAATCGACAGTTCAACCCGATTCGGTTTGTGGATAAGACTGGGAAGGTTCTGTTGGAGATTCCTGCTCGACAGGCGGATAGCGCTTACGTGGTACCTGGCTCTCCCAAGTTGGGTCGAGCCTATTACAAAAACGACACCTTGATTCAGGGGGGAATGGACTTTTCTTTTAAGAATAAGTTTTCCCTTTCGGACTTACATGGCGTGGTGCAGCGGACCATTTTTCCCGAGGCCTTTGTGGGGATCGAGCGGTTTAACCTCAATGAGGAGCACCGAAATTTTGTACTCAAGCACATGAGTATGTTGCCCCGAGAAAGTAAGTTTCCTGCCTACGATACCA
>CAYNIK010000290.1:0-2250 GCA_964397145.1 uncultured Limnohabitans sp. | reverse complement strand
TGATTTCCAACTTCACTTCTGGAATAAAGGGTCTGGCAATTTCAAATCTTCCATCCGCACCTGTGACCGTACCTCGAAGTAGGGAATCGGTGACGGTTTTGATGAGCACATTGGCTCCAATCATGGGCGTTTTTGCTGCACCATCGATTACTTGGCCCGTAAATTTTCGTTCGGGGCGGGTTTGGTCGGTAGGACGCTGTCCGTAGGAGGAAAGCGACACAAAAAAGAATAAAACTAGAAAAATAAGAATGGGATAAGTTTTCATAAAGTGGTTGTAGTTCACCTTCTTTGACTCCAAGGAGCAGCAAAAGGTTTAAAGGATATGAGTAGTAAAATTAGAATGGGAATTCTAAGGGATAAATGGTTTATTTTCAGTCTAAAAGTTTACAAATCAAGCAACTTGCGACTTGATTTCGGCATAGGAAATTCCGTAATGGCTTTCGTGGTAGGTTACTTTTCCATCTTTCAGGAGGAGTACTTGAGGGGATTCGTGTGGAATGCCAAAACGCTCGGCTACCAAATTGGAAAGGGAACGGTAGGCGATAAGGTCCAGGTAGTAGGGGGTAATTTGATCTGAATCCTCCTCCTTCCAATTGCGAAGGAGACGATCCAAGGACATGCTGCTGATCGAGCAGCGGGTACTGTGTTTGAAAATAAGCACAGGCTTCTCGGCACTTTCAGTGATCAGCTGATCGATTTGCGCTTCTGAAGTGAGTTTGTTCCAGTTCATGTCCTCTTTTCGCTACTTTTGTAGTTCAATCTTCAAAGGTAACCTAGTTCACCTGAACTCTCAAATCCAATGACTGTGCCAACTTTCTTTTCTCCTTCAAAAAGAGTGCTACTTTTTTGCTTGGGTCTCGGGCTTTTCGCAGTGTCCTGCAAAACTTTAGACCCCTCCGCTAGCCTTCCCTTGCCTACGGTTCCCAAAACTAGTTCGGTAGTCAATGTGCCGCTAGACATCCCCTTCACTACCTTGACTGCAGTGGCCAACCGGTCTACGCCGAATGTATTGTTTAAGCAGCGGGGAATGGATTTGGGCAATGGTTTGGTTGGGGATTTTGAGTTTACGAGAAATGGAAAAATCCAATTTCGCGCCCTAGATCAGCAGCGCCTAGAAGTGGTCTTTCCTTTAAAAATCCAAGGAGAAGTGGGTCTCAAGCCAGGTGGGCTTCGAAATCTATTGCAGTCCAAAGTGCCCATCAACACCAGTTTGGCGCCGGTATTTGTCATCAATCCTGAGTTGCAGTCCAACTGGTATTTGGCGATACCGGAATTTGAATTATTGGATTTAGGAGGTAAACTGGGATTTTCTGTATTGGGTATTGAACTGGACCTGAGTCCGATTGTCCGTCAGGAGATTCGACGCTTTGCAAAACAGGAACTTACCTCCAAACCCAATTTACTTCCACTCAAGCCACTGATGGAGTCCGTCTGGAATCAAGTGGGTAAGCCGATGGTTGTGGATATGGAAGGCAAGAAAACAGGGTTGTCTATCCGACCCGATTCCGTGAAAATTCGAGAGTACTTGCAGCCGAATAAAGGCATACATCTTGACCTAGGCGTAAAAGGTCAGGTTCAAGTGCACCCATCCACAGCACTGCCTAGCCGTGCCTTTCCTTTGCCCAAAATTTCGCCAAATGCCGATGCCAGCAATCGGATAGACTTGCAGCTTCCCTTGGAGTTTACCTATGCGGAGTTGGATGCTTTGATCCTAAAATCTTTTGGTGGGCAGTCCATTCCTATGAATAAAACCTACCGATTCAATGCTACCCAATTCCGGACCCAAGCCTATGGAGAGCGATTGGGGATCACGGTTGCTTTTACTGCCGTAAGTACCAAAGGAAGCGAGTTGAAAGGGGAATTATTCTTAGTGGGTAAACCTGTTTACGATCCGGCTAGCCGCGTACTGCAGGTAGCCGATCTGGAATTTGTGATGAAAAGTGGCAGCGCGAAAGCCATGCTGGGTACGATGATCAAAAAGGGAAAAATCCACAGGCAACTCAGTCAACGCATGAAGATGCCATTGGGAGAGACGATCACGGAGAGTTTGCAAGGACTACAGGAGCGGCTTTCGCTACAAACACCAGTAGCCAACCTATCCATTCAGAATTTGCAGATTGTGCCGCTCGGCTTTTATCCTACGGCTACAGGCTTGGCAATCCCGCTGCAGGCTACAGGAACTACAGCCATTCAATGGAAGTAAGGCATGAGATTGAATAAACTAAAAAAGGCAGATCCATTCGATCTGCC
>CAYNIK010000289.1:0-2255 GCA_964397145.1 uncultured Limnohabitans sp. | reverse complement strand
ACCAAACGAATGCAAACAAGCCCACATAGGCCAGCCCAATCAAGAACCAGTGGTAGGCGATTGCTTTCGATCTTCCGATACGTACCGGAATAGATAATTTTCCTGCTAGTTGATCTGAGTCGATATCTCGAATGTTATTGATATTCAATACAGCCGTACTGAAGCATCCCAAGCCTATTGCGATCAAAAAGACCATAGGCTCTGCTTCTAAACTATGCAAGAAGTAGGTGCCTGAAACACCCACTAATCCAAAAAAAACAAAAACAGAAATATCACCTAACCCAACGTATCCATAGGGATTCGAACCTGAGGTATAGCGGATGGCTGCCCAGATGGCAAGGAGACCTAAGGCTAAAAAACCTAAAAAATAGGACCAATTTGGTAGTGCTAGGTAAATGAGAAGAAGCCCAGTGCCCAAGGAAAGCCCTCCGAAAAGGTACATGGCACGCTTCATTTCTGGAAGGGAAATCAAGCCCGATTGAACCGCTCGAATGGGGCCTTTTCGTGCTGAAGAATCTGCTCCATGTACACTGTCTCCGTAATCGTTAGACAGATTGGATAAAATTTGGAGAAATACCGTAGTCAAAGAAGCCAAAACCAATACCTCCCAACGAAATGAATTTTGCCATTTCGCCAAAAAAGAACCTGCAAAAATACTAGCCAGGGCTAGGGGTAAAGTACGAAGCCTAACTGCATGCAGCCAGGCTTCTTTTTTGGATTGAATTTCTCTTTTCAAACTAATAAATCAGGGAGTGATTAGACTCAAAATTTCTTCATCCATAGGTTTGACTGATGAAGGGAAAAATTTAACTAGCTCACCTTTTTCGTTGATGAAGTACTTGCAAAAATTCCAGCTGGGTTCTTGGTTATTCCAACCATTCAGACTGGCGTCTGACAACCAACGGTAAAGCGGATGCTTGTCAAAACCTTTCACCGAAATCTTTTCAAACATCGGGAAGGTTACTCCAAATTCTGTCGAGCAGAATTCTTTGATTTCTTCATTGGTTCCTGGTTCTTGGCCACCAAAATTATTGGCAGGAAAGCCGAGAATGAGAATATCGTCACCATGCTGTGCATACAACTCTTGGAGTTGGGCATATTGCTTGGTATAGCCACACTTAGAGGCTACATTGACCAAAAGCAACTTCTTTCCTTTGAAAGAGGCAAAGTCAACTTCTTGCCCATTGATATCCTTCATTTTGAAATCGTAAAAAGAACTCTCCATGGTTTGGTCGTAAGTAGGGTGGAAACTTGCTGTGTCTGTTGGCCGATCTAAAGTCGTACCACAAGCCAATAAGGCTACACTGAGGGAAATTAGTGCTGTTTTCATAGTTACATTCTTTCAGGAACTTGTATACCTATCAAACTCATTCCTCTTTTGATTGTTTTGGCCGTTTGCAAAGAAAGCGCTACTCGGAAAGATTGAAGTTGTACGTCTTTTTCGTGGAAAATGGGAAGCTCTGCGTAGAATCGGTTGTACTCCTTGGCCAAGTCAAAGAGGTATTGCGCAAGAATCGCAGGGGAGTAATCCTCCGCTGCTTGTTTAATTTTTCGCTCAAAATCGTTCAATAGTTGAATCAAGGCAGCTTCTGTCTCTGCAAGATCACTCAAGCCAGCAAAACTTTCAGCAGAAAGATCCACGCCGATTTGTTCTGCTTTTCTCAAAATAGCCGCAATACGGGCATGAGAATATTGAATAAATGGCCCAGTGTTGCCTTGAAATTCAATGGACTCTTGCGGGTTGAATAACATGCGTTTTTTAGGGTCCACTTTCAATAGGAAGTATTTGAGTGCACCTAGTCCAAGCATTTCATACAATTCGGTAGCTTGCGCTTCCGTAAAACCTTCGATCTTCCCCAATTCTTTGGTATGCTGAGCAGCAGTCTCTACCATTTCTTCCATCAACTCATCTGCATCTACTACTGTACCTTCGCGGGATTTCATCTTGCCTGTTGGGAGGTCCACCATTCCATAGGATAGATGGTACAAGCCAGGTCCATAGGAACGACCTAATTTGCGCATGATTTTGAACAAGACATCAAAGTGGTAATCTTGTTCATTACCAACTACATATACCGATTTATTGATCTGGTAATCTTGGTATTTCAGATCAGCAGTCCCCATATCTTGGGTGATGTATACCGAGGTTCCGTCACCTCTCAATACCAGTTTTTCATCCAATCCCTCGTCAGTGAGATCAACCCAAACCGATCCATTTTCTTTTTTGAAAAACACCCCTTTGGCTAGTCCTTCTT
>CAYNIK010000288.1:0-2256 GCA_964397145.1 uncultured Limnohabitans sp. | reverse complement strand
CTCACAAAATGTCGGATTCTGCTTCACAGGCTTTTGCTGCCCATTTGAAAACCTATGTAGATCAAGGAAAACTAGGGGAGAAAACCGGCGAAGGATTTTACACCTATCCCAATCCACGCTACCGGGAGCCCGATTTTATCCAATAAAGGAAAATTGAATGTATTTGATTTTTTCACCTTTATCGGAAAAAATCTTCTCGTAACGGGTTTTTATTCCATGGTGAGCATCCCGCAGTTCACTTTCATAGAAATTTGCAGTAGAAAATAAGACTTTGCAATCCGAACGAGAAGCCAAAATCTCCTCGGTATACTCGAATAGGCCTGTATTATCTGTTTTGAAGTGGATGACTCCCCCTTCTTTCACGAGCTGCTTGTACATATCCAAAAACCTGGGTGAGGTCAAGCGTCGCTTTTCATCCCCATCCCGTGGAAAAGGATCTGGGAAAGTAATCCACAGTTCAGAAATCTCACTTGGTGCAAAAAAACTATCCAACTGTTGTATTTGGGTGCGTAAGAAGGCCACATTGTGGATGCCTTCTGCTGTGGCCGTAGAGCTTCCTTTCCAGATTCTACTTCCTTTGATATCTACTCCAATAAAGTTTTGCTCAGGATACTGTCTTCCTAGACCCAAGGTAAACTCCCCTCTTCCACAGGCAAGTTCCACAACTAGGGGTTGCTCATTTTGAAACTGAACCGCATTCCACTGCCCTTTAATCTGTTCAAAAATAGGCTTACCTGCCTGGACTACATTGGGATTGGCTTCGTTTTGGGCAAAGCGAACCAGTTTTTTTCTACTCATTAGAGATCTTCAATTTCTGCGACCACAAAAGTACTACCTCCAATAAATATCAAGTCATTTGGTCCTGCATTTTTTCGAGCAAATTCAACAGCATCCGAAACTCTAGGAATCACTTGTCCCATTAAGCCCTTTTCTACCGCCTTGCTGGCTAGTAGGTGTGCATCCATCGCTCGAGGAAGATTGGCTTGGCAGAAAATGTAAGTAGCTTCTTGAGGAAGCAAGTCCAAAACTTTGGAGATATCCTTGTCATTCACCATGCCGATAACCATCCAAAGTTGGGAATAGCGGTACTTTTTCAGTTGATTCACCACTTCCAAGATCCCGGCTTCGTTGTGACCTGTATCGGCGATGGTAAGTGGACTAGTTTGCAAAATCTGCCATCTCCCTTTTAAGCCAGTTTGTTCTGAAACGCGCGCCAAACCCAGTTGTACCACCTCTTTGGTAAGATTCCATCCTTGATTCCGCATTTGTTCCACCGCCTCCAAAATACCAGGCAAATTGTATCGCTGGTAATCCCCTCGCAAGCCAAATTCTAACTCAAACGTATCCGAGCTACCCTTTACTTGAAATCTAGCGGGTTGGGATGCATCTTGATTCGAATTTTTGATTTGAGTTACCTCCCATTGTTGATCTGCAAAAATAAGATTGGTCTGCATTTCTGCAGCCTTTTTGAGAAATACGGACTGAATTTCTTGTTGCGTATGGCTTATCACTACAGGTACACCCTGCTTGATGATGCCAGCCTTTTCCCCAGCAATCAACGGAAGGGTATCTCCAAGAAACTGGGTATGATCCAAGCCGATATTGGTAATCAGGCAAAGTTCGGGAGAAATCACATTGGTACTATCCAATCGCCCACCCATACCTACCTCGATGATCGCCATATCCACAGCCTCCTTGGCAAAATACCAGAATGCCAAGCCCACAGTCATTTCAAAGAAACTGGGCTGCAACTGGTCCAAAAAATCCTTGTGGGTAGCCACAAATTCAACCACATCCTGTTGGTTAATTTCTTCGCCATTGATTCGAATCCTTTCGGTAAATGACTTCAGGTGTGGTGATGTATACAGGCCTGTTTTGTAGCCTGCTGCTTGAAAAATAGAAGCTAAGGAGTGAGAAGTACTCCCTTTGCCATTCGTACCCGCTACATGGATGGATTTGAATTGCTTTTGTGGATTACCCAAATGGGTACAAAGGGCTAAGGTATTGGTTAAATCGGCTTTGTACGCGGATGCTCCTACCCGTTGAAACATGGGTAATGCATTAAAAAGGTAATCCAGCGTCTCTTCGTAATTCATGATTACTCCACCTTGATCACAAAGGTGATTTTGCCATTAGAAAATTCAGCAGCCGAGCTTCCAGATTTTTTAAAATCCAGTTGATTGACTACCTGACGGTAGTAAGCCAATACCTCGTTGGAAACATTGTATTCGAGAGGAAGTGCCTGAACAACCTTTC
>CAYNIK010000287.1:0-2256 GCA_964397145.1 uncultured Limnohabitans sp. | reverse complement strand
ATTAGGACGGGTGCATTTTTCGCCTTCTTAGGTGCAAAAACATTCAAGCTCTTTTGTGGAAGCGATGCAGTAGCCTCCATGTAGGCGATATTTTTGGATCTATCTGTTCGCAAAACCCCACAAGAAGAAGCAATTGCCAAGACCAAGAGAAATAAAAGAGACTGTTTCATCGCTATTCGTTTTCTATAAAATCAAAAATGGAGGTTGTTTGTTTTACTAACATCGGGAAAAATAAAAAATCCTGCGTGAAATCGCAGGATTTTAACTAAATCTAAGCTAGCTACTTACACCGCTGGTTCCTGTTGGCTCAAACAATGAAAAGAACCCAATCCCCAAATGATGTCGGTACTGTCAATCCCGACTACGCGACGAGTAGGGAAACAGGTGGATAAGATATCCAAAGCTTTTTGGTCGTTTTTGTCTCGAAACGTAGGGACCACCACCACCTCATTGGCAATGTAAAAGTTGGCATAGGAGGCCGGCAGTCGCTGCTCCTCCCAGATGACTGGGCTTGGCATGGGTAGTTCAACCACATTCAACTGCTTCCCATCTTCCAAGCGCATCTGCTGAAGCAGATGAAGATTCTCTTGAAGGATTTCGTAGTTCCCATCCGCCTTATTCTCTTCCACCACGGTCACCACGGTATCCGCATTCACAAAACGGGTGATGTCATCAATATGCCCATCCGTATCGTCTCCTAGGATACCATCTCCGACCCAGAGGATGTGCTGCACCCCGTAGTAATTGCAGAGGTATTGCTCAATCTGGGCTTGATTGAGGTGCGGATTGCGATTGGGGTTCAACAAGCAGGCGGTGGAGGTGAGCAAGGTGCCTTTTCCATTGAATTCTACTGAGCCACCTTCCATTACTATGCCAGGTGTAAAGTAGGGAATGCCCAAGGCTTCGGCAATGTGAATCGGGATTTGATTATCCAGGTCATGCGGTGGGTATTTTTCTCCCCAGGCATTGTAGTTCCACTTCACGAGCACCTTTGGGATGTCAGCGGAAGGATTAATCAAGAAGGCAGGACCATGGTCACGACACCAGGCATCGTTGGTCGGGAAAAAGTGAAAGAAAATCCGATCCATGCGGACACCTGCCAGTTCCAAATGCTGTGTTGCAAAGGCTTGCATGGCCGCATCGGCCACATTGATGTGCACTTCTTGCCCTAAGGCTACCTCTTTGACGAATTGGGCATAGGGGGAATAAATGGTCTGGATTTTTCCAGGCCAACTCTCCTCTTTGTGAGGCCAGCTGAGCCACATGGCTTTTTGCGAAGCAAACTCCGCAGGAAAATAATACCCAAGTTCCGCCGGAGTCAGGAGTCCACCCTTGGACAAATCTATACGTTGCTGCATGGCCTATTCTTCGTCAAGGAAACGCTTGGTAATCGGCGCATAGGAATCGATTCGGCGATCACGCAAAAATGGCCAGTGCGTACGGTAGCGGTCCGAACCGCTCAAATCCAAGGTCTCCACGTGAACTTCTTCCGTCAAATGTGGAGCTTGGTAGGTCACGCGACCAAATGGATTGGCCACAAAGGAACCACCCCAAAATTGCATTTCTCCCTCCACACCGGTACGGTTGACCGATACCACAGGAATGCCGTTGGCCACCGCATGGGAGCGCTGGATGGTCTGCCAAGCACCGTATTGCTCCTCGTTGGTGGCTGCATCTTGAGCTTTGGCCCAACCAATGGCGGTGGGATACACTAGGAAGTCCGCTCCCATGAGTGTGGTGATGCGTGCTGCTTCTGGGTACCACTGGTCCCAGCAGATGAGCACCCCAATCTTTCCAAATCGGGTAGCAAACACTTTGTATCCCAGATCTCCTGGGGTAAAGTAGAATTTCTCGTAGTAGCCTGGATCATCTGGGATATGCATTTTTCGGTACTTACCGAGGTAGGTCCCGTCAGCATCTAGGACGGCGGTGGTATTGTGGTACAAACCTTCCGCTCGTTTTTCAAAAAGTGAAGCGACGATCACGACGCCCAATTCCTTGGCAAGATCGCCTAGGACATCTGTCGAAGGGCCAGGAATCGCCTCGGCCAATTTGAAGTTGTCGTACTCCTCCACATCGCAGAAGTAGAGGGAGCGAAAGAGTTCCTGCAGCACCACGACCTGCGCACCTTTTTGGGCGGCTTCGCGTATGCCTGCAGTTGTTTTTTGCATGTTTTCGGTCACATTCCCAGAGCAGGATAGTTGGACCAAACCTACGTTGACGGTTTTAGTTGCCACGGCTTCAAATTTTGCTTGA
>CAYNIK010000286.1:0-2259 GCA_964397145.1 uncultured Limnohabitans sp. | reverse complement strand
CCACGTAAAAGCACCTATCCTGCCCAATCCATCGGATTGAAATACATTGACCACTGCGTAGGAAATGTGGAGCTAGGTGAAATGAATCGCTGGGTCAACTTTTACGAAGAAGTGATGGGATTCAAGTTGCTCCTGACCTTTGATGACAAAGACATCTCCACGGAGTACTCTGCCTTGATGTCCAAGGTGGTGTCCAATGGCAATGGATACATCAAGTTTCCCATCAATGAACCCGCAGAAGGAAAGAAAAAATCACAAATTGAAGAATACCTTGACTTCTATGGAGGTCCTGGTGTGCAACACATCGCTATCGCCACTTACGATATCATCCATACGGTGGGGGAACTTCGTAAGCGAGGTGTAGAGTTTTTGGAGGTTCCTAGTTCCTACTACGATGACCTACTAGATCGTGTAGGAAAAATTGACGAGGACCTTCAGCCACTCAAAGAGCTCAACATCCTTGTAGATCGAGATGAAGAAGGATACCTACTTCAAATCTTTACCAAACCCGTTCAGGATCGACCTACCCTATTCTTTGAAATCATTCAACGAAAGGGAGCTACCTCTTTTGGAAAAGGTAATTTCAAAGCCTTGTTTGAAGCGATTGAGCGCGAGCAACAATTGAGAGGAAACCTCTAAAACCTGTATGTAATCGAGATCACAAGGCTTTTATGGAAGATTGCGATTTCTGATATTTTCCTAAATTGAGTACTTAACCTAATTTTTACGTCCCATGAGTTCCATTGATTCTTCGATTTTAAACAAGGCAGAAAGTTGGTTGTCCAGTTCCATTGACGAGGCCAGCAAGGCGAGTATTCGGCAATTGATTGCCACGAATCCAACCGAATTGATCGATTCCTTCTACCAAGATCTCGAGTTCGGTACAGGAGGGTTACGTGGGCTGATGGGTGTCGGTACCAACCGAATGAATGTGTATACCGTAGCTATGGCTACTCAAGGATTGGCCAATTACTTAATCGCCTGCTTCCCAGGAGAAAAAATCAAGGTAGCCATTACCCACGACAGCAGAATCAACAATACGCTTTTTGCAAAGACCACTGCAGACGTTTTTACTGCCAATGGGATCCAAGTGATGTATTTTAGAGAGATGCGCCCCACACCCATGCTTTCCTTTGCGGTACGCCACTTTGGTTGCAAATCCGGGGTCATGATTACTGCCTCACACAATCCCAAAGAATACAACGGTTACAAGGCCTATTGGGAAGATGGTGCACAGGTAGTAGCCCCACACGATACCAACATCATCAAAGAGGTACAAAAGATTACTTCTTTTGAGCAGGTCAATTGGAACAAGCAGGATCACCTCATCCATTACATTGAAGAAGATTTTGATGCCATTTATTTGGAAAAAGTGAAGGAATTAAGCCTTTCAAAGGAGGCGATTCAGGCACAGAAGTCCATGCCTATTGTCTTTTCTCCTATCCATGGCGCCTCCGGCAAAATGGTTCCTGCTGCACTAAAGGCCTTTGGATTTGAAAATATCCAAGTGGTTAAGGAGCAGGCCGAACCTGATGGAAACTTCCCTACAGTAATTTATCCCAATCCAGAAGAGCCAGAAGCGCTTACGTTAGCCGTGGCCTTGGGTAAGAAGACGGGGGCAGCACTAGTCCTTGCCTGTGATCCCGATGGAGATCGATACGCTGCCGTAGTACCAAACGAAGCCGGGGAATACGAATTGTTGAATGGAAATCAAACAGGCACTCTACTCGTCTACTACCTCCTTTCACGTAAGAAAGAGTTGGGTCTGATGACCGGAAAAGACTTTATGGTGAATACCATCGTCACGACTGAATTGATCAATAAAATAGCGGAAGGCTTCGGAGTCCCTTGTTACAATGTCCTTACTGGATTTAAGAATATTGCTTCCATCATCCTTCAAAAAGAAGGCAAGGAAAAGTTCCTTGCAGGTGGGGAAGAATCCTTTGGTTTCTTGGTAGGTGACTTCGTTCGAGATAAGGACGGGGTAAGCGCCTGTGCCCTTGTGGCAGAAGCGGTAGCATTCTACAAAACTCAAGGCAAAAATGTATTTGAGGTGTTGGCAGAAGTGTACCAACGATTTGGATTTTACAAGGAAGCCCTCATTTCCGTAACCAAAAAAGGAAAAGATGGTGCGGAGCAGATTCAAAACCTGATGAACCAGTTCCGTACCAATCCACCGCTGGAGATGAATGGATCGGCTGTTGAGAAGATTTACGATGTAAAGAACGCGAGCATCCACTATCCGAAAACGCAAAAAGT
>CAYNIK010000285.1:0-2261 GCA_964397145.1 uncultured Limnohabitans sp. | reverse complement strand
CCTAATTTTTTCAAAACCTTGCCGCCCTCTCATGTGTTACTCTAAAGTAGCTTCCTTCCTTTTTATTCGTTAAAAATGGAATTGCAAGGCTCCTTCAATTCCTGATATAACTCATAGTTTTTATCAATCGAAAAAATAATTAGATACAATTCTCTTTTGTTAATTTAGCGGTTCAACTCGAAAACTAACACACATACAATGGATACACACGGAAAAAACGGAGGCGACATCAGCAAGTGTCCTTTCCACAATGGCTCCATGGCTGCAGCAGCAGGCAAGGGCATGCAAAACCAAGATTGGTGGCCCAATCAACTGAAATTGAATATTTTGCGTCAGCATTCCAATCTCTCCAATCCTTTGGAAGAAGGCTTTGACTACGCCAAAGAATTTGAAAGCCTCAACCTCGCTGAGGTGAAAGCAGACTTAGTAAAGGTCATGACCACTTCTCAAGACTGGTGGCCAGCAGATTACGGACACTATGGACCATTTATGGTTCGTATGTCTTGGCACGCTGCGGGTACTTACCGCGTGCAGGATGGTCGTGGAGGTGCAGGTACAGGCGCTCAGCGCTTTGCTCCGCTCAACTCTTGGCCGGACAATGCCAACCTAGACAAGGCACGTTTGCTCCTTTGGCCAATCAAACAGAAGTACGGACAAAAATTGTCTTGGGCCGACCTTTTGGTGCTTGCAGGCAACGTGGCCATGGAATCCATGGGCTTCAAAACCTTCGGATTTGGCGGAGGTCGCCCAGACATCTGGGAGCCTGAGCAAGATATTTTCTGGGGTAATGAAACGGAGTGGGTTTCCCACCGTAACCCAGAGGCACTAGCCCATCCGCTAGGAGCAACAGAAATGGGTTTGATCTATGTCAATCCAGAAGGTCCAGACAAGGTAGCTGATCCACTTTTGGCTGCAAAAGCCATCCGTGAGACCTTCGGCCGTATGGCGATGAATGACGAGGAAACTGTTGCTTTGATCGCTGGTGGACACACCTTCGGTAAAACTCACGGTGCTGCTGATCCAGGCAAATACGTAGGCCCTGAGCCTGCTGGTGCTTCCATCCAAGAGATGAGCACCGGATGGAACAGTACCTATGGAACAGGCCATGGTGCAGATACCATCACTTCCGGTTTGGAAGGTGCCTGGACTACCACACCCGCCAAGTGGGGTCACGACTACTTTAAATTCTTGTTTGAATACGAATGGAAGCTCGTTCACAGCCCTGCTGGAGCACAGCAGTGGGAGGCAGTGGATGCGGAAGCCATCATTCCAGATGCACACATTCCGGGCAAGTTCCACAAGCCATTTATGTTGACTACGGACTTGTCCCTACGCTTTGACCCGGCTTACGAGAAAGTATCCCGTAAATTCTACGAGGATCCGGAATATTTTGCGGATGCCTTCGCTAGAGCATGGTTCAAATTGACACACCGCGACATGGGTCCTAAGGCTCGTTACAAGGGTCCTGAGGTACCTGCGGAAACGTTGATCTGGCAAGATCCTATTCCTGCAGTAAATCATCCTTTGGTAGATGCGGCAGATATCGCTACATTGAAAACTCAGATTTTGGCTTCCGGCTTGACCGTAGCTGAATTGGTGTCTACTGCTTGGGCTTCTGCTTCTACCTTCCGTGGTTCAGACTTCCGTGGTGGTGCCAATGGAGCACGTATCCGTTTGGAGCCTCAGAAAAACTGGGAGGCCAACAATCCTGCACAACTCAATAAAGTGTTGACTGCTTTGGAAGGTATCCAAACTCAATTCAATGCAAGTGCATCTGGAGGAAAGAAAATTTCCTTGGCAGACTTGATCGTCTTGGCAGGTGTGGCAGCCATTGAAAAAGCAGCTAAAGATGCGGGACATGCAGTAACTGTTCCGTTTACACCAGGTCGTATGGATGCGTCTCAGGAAGAAACTGAAGTAGAATCCTTCGCTTGGATGAAGCCTTGGGCGGATGGATTTAGAAACTACATGAGTGCATCTTGCGTGGTGAAGGCAGAGGAAGCTTTGGTAGACAAGGCACAGTTGCTCACGCTTACTGCTCCTGAAATGACTGCTTTGGTAGGCGGTATGCGTGCCCTAGGTGCCAACTGGGACGGAGGCAAGCATGGCGTATTCACAACTAGACCGGGTCAGTTGACCAACGATTTCTTTGTGAACGTATTGGATATGGGTACTACCTGGAGAGCGACTTCCGATAAGGAAACGGTCTTTGTAGGAAGCGACCGTAAGACGGGCGAACCTAAGTGGACCGCTACCCGTGC
>CAYNIK010000284.1:0-2273 GCA_964397145.1 uncultured Limnohabitans sp. | reverse complement strand
AGTAATAAAATTCTTTACCATATTGGAAGAAGCTTAACTTATGCCTTATTGGGAGCGATTGTTGGAAGTTTAGGGTTTTCACTTTCCTTAGCCGGAATTCAACAAGTCGTGACTATTGGGGCAGGTCTTCTTGTGGTAGGGTTTTCCATAAGCTATAAAACTGCGGATCGTTTGGGGACTCTTCCCATCCTTTCCGGATTGGTCAGCTTTTTGAAATCAAATCTTGTCCAACAATTACGTAGTGGTAGCCGCCTCGCTTATTTTTCTACAGGTCTAATTAATGGGTTACTCCCTTGCGGACTAGTTTACTTAGCTTTGATGGTCGCAATTGGTTTGGAAAACCCCCTGATGGGCGCATCTTACCTATTCTTTTTTGGACTGGGAACAATTCCCATGCTATTGGCCTTAATGCTCTCTCCAGATTTCTTACCCATCACAAAAAGGCAATGGATCCAAAAAGCAATTCCTTATCTAGGGATACTTATTGGTTTACTAATGGTGTTTCGTGGATTGGGCTTAGGAATTCCTGGAATTAGTCCCAATTTGCCTTTCTCCAATTCTTCTTCTACAGCGGAACTAACAGTTTGCCATTAAGTTAGGTATTCAGTTTGGAAACAACCTCTTTCTAAACTAAGGGGCTACGTCCTACCTTCCTATCCTCAGTAGGGAAGAGACTGCACCCCATCAAATCTTGATGCTCACAATTGCTTTTGCATCGACTATTTCCGATCTTTTAAAATCGTTTGTGCTAGTTTCAATACAATGAAAAAGATTGGTTTCTTCAGCGCCCTGATTCTGCCCGCTCTACTCTTTCTGGGAATGCAGTGGGGAGGTCCCTTCCAATGGATGATTCATTGCTTTGTTTTTTTGCTTGTTCCTTTGATGGATTATGTGATTCAAAAGGACACTTCTAATGTTCCAGCTGCCGAAGTGAGTGAAGCCACGAAGGCGCAATTTTATAAGCTGATTACATTTGTATGGGTATATGTCCAATTAGCGGTGCTTATCTGGGGCTTCTATTGGGTGAGCACTCAAGAATTGTCTTGGTTTTCTTGGTTAGCCTTCACCTCTGGCATGGCTTTAGTCACAGGTGGGATTGGTATTACCGTGGCACATGAATTGGGTCATCGGAGTGAAAAAATTGAACAGGCCTATTCCAAAATCCTTTTGATGACGGTCTGCTACATGCACTTTTTTATTGAGCATAATCGAGGACATCATGTACGCGTAGCCACTCCTGAAGATCCAGCTACTAGCCGAAAAGGGGAGACGTTCTATGCCTTTTGGTGGCGGTCGGTAACCCAAGGATACCTCAGTGCTTGGCATCTGGAAAAGGAAAGACTCCTAAAGAAAGGGGTAGGATTCTGGTCTTTCTCCAATCAAATGGTTTGGTTTCAAATCTTGCCGTTGGTTTTCATTGGCTTCTTTTTTGGTTTGTTCTCCTACATCGAAGAAAGATTCGTTTGGGAAGTTCCTGTTTTCTTTTTTATTCAAAGTATCCTTGGATTTTCTCTATTGGAGTTAGTCAACTACTTGGAGCATTATGGAATGGAACGCAAGCGTCTTCCTTCAGGACTTTATGAAAAAGTAACACCACTTCATTCTTGGAATGCCTCTCAGTTGGTGAGCAATTTTCTTCTTTTTCAGTTGCAGCGTCATTCTGATCACCATGCAGCTGCCCACAAGCGGTATCAGGTATTGAATCACCACGATTCAAGCCCTCAATTACCAGCTGGCTATTCTGCCATGATTATTTTGGCTTGCGTTCCTCCGCTTTGGTTTGCAGTCATGGACCCACTGTTGACCAAATGGCAAAAAGCGCAAAAATTGGAGTTAGTCGAGTAGAAAGTTGTTGAAGAAACTGCTTTTCAAGGCCATCCAGACCACAAAAAATAGCATTCCCCAAAAGAGATAGATTCGGTAAAAATCTGCAGTTTCCTTATACCGATTTTCTAAGATTTCTGTTTTTTCTAGGGTGTCAATCTGTTCAAAAATTCGATTCAAAGCTTTGCCATCAGAAGCTCTAAAGAACTGACCTCCTCCAATGCTTGCAATTTCACGTAAGGTGGTTTCATCCAAATAACTTTCAACCATCTGGGGTCTACCAAAGAAATCAGTTCCATAGGGAACCATCCCATCTTTACCCACTGCTATGGTATAGATTTTTATATCAAATGCCGTAGCCAGCTGCGCTGCAAAAATAGGGTCCACGTTGCCGGCATTGCTCTCTCCATCAGATAACAAGATCATCACTTTGGAAGGAGACTCACTGT
>CAYNIK010000283.1:0-2279 GCA_964397145.1 uncultured Limnohabitans sp. | reverse complement strand
ATCAGCAATACCATGGTCTCTGCGATTACCAAAGGAATTCAAGTGAGTGTTGAAACGACCTACCAGCCGGATTTTTCAAATCCGCAGCAGCACCATTATGTATTCACCTACAAGGTACGCATAGATAATAAAAGCAGCCACACCGTACATTTGTTGCGCAGGCGCTGGGAAATTTTTGATGCGGCAGAAAGTCGAAAAATTGTTGAGGGTGAAGGTGTCGTTGGTCAGCAACCTATTTTGGAACCAGGAGAATCGCACACCTACGTATCTGGGTGTAACTTGAAATCTGGGATAGGTAAAATGCGTGGCTCTTTTGTACTTGAAAAACTACGCAACGGAGAATTATTGGAAGTAGAGATTCCAGAATTCCAGCTTATTGCTACGATTTTTCAAAATTAATGCACCGCAATGCCCTGGATATTGCCTATGCTCAAATGAAGCATTGGCTTTTAAAAGAAGATCGCTACAGCCAACAGTCCCCTTTTATTTTCTCTGTTTACCAAGGTGCGCTCGATTGTTTAAAAAAAGAAAAACCACTCAACAAAGCAGAGAAAGTAGCCTTACTCGTGGCTTATTTCTGCCAAATCACCAAAGCCGATCAGGTACTGGAACTAGGTAGTGGAAATGAAGCGGTGACTAAACTCCTGAGCCGCGCAACAAAAGGAACTACGTATCGGATTCCGAGTTCACAAGGCAAAGCATCTGGTGAGGAGACTTTTTCAGCGACCCTTAAAGACCTTCAAGCAGTTGATTTTGTGTTCATTCATCCTCTAGTCTCCGATACCTGCCTGCAAGAGCTAAGCGCCCTTTTATTACCTCAGATGCATTCAGAAGGGATTCTAGTATTGACAGGTATCCACAAGAGGGAGGAGATGAATAGGTGCTGGAAGAAAATTCAAGCAGACGAAAGAATCCGAATCACCCTTGATTTTTTTGATTTTGGAGTTGCCTTTTTATCCTATTCTGGACCAAAGACAGCTTTGTATCTGTCCTATTAATCTACCCTAGCAAGTCGTTCTTTCTTAAATTTTCATGAGGAATTGAACTGATCCAGGCAGTTGGGCCCATAAAGTTTCTCCCCACCAATTAAGAATTGGCAAAGATATTGATAAAGAGCAGGTAGGGATTTTAAATACCCAGGTCAAGCGCTAGTTAACCAGCGAGAGACCTACCCAACCAAAATCCACCAAACCTCCCTTTGCACCATGGACCAACCGAGCAACTATCAATCTGCACCAAAAAATGAACAGGGAAAAAACCTAGTTCTAGTGGTCCTGATCCTTCTGGTACTTATCAGCGGCGCAAAACTTTATTTAGACCACCTAGATAAAAATAAACAATCTGAAAAAATTTCTGTATTGTCTGCCGAAAACAAGGCCCTTGCTGACCGTCTGGATTCGGTAGAAGTTCAATTGCAACTGCGAATCCAAGAATTAGAGAAGTTAGGTGCAAATGTTACAGAGCTGAGATTTCTTCAAGATCAATTAGAGCAAGAAAAAAAATCCAATGTGCAACGAAGCGCTCGGGAAATAGCCGCATTGAATCAACGAATCAATGATCTATCTACACTCCTAATTCAAAAGGACAAAGAAATCAGTGCACTTCAGGAACGCTACCAAGCACTTTCCACTGAAAATGAGGTTCTGAAAAGCACCCAATCCGACATGGAAAAAGAAGTAGCTACGATTAACCTTCAAAAGCAAGAATTAGCTAGCAAGGTTGCGGAAGCATCTAAGCTAAAGTTAGCAGCCATCCGTATTTCTGGACTCAATGCTCGAGGAAAAGAATTGACGGCGGGGAAGGCGTTTAAGAAGAAACAACTCAAAGGCGTTCAGGTGGTGGTCAAACTTGCAGCGAATACCATAGCTGAGAAAGGGAGTCGAGTGGCATACCTCCAAGTTATCGGACCCAATAAACTTCCATTGTTTGACCTTGCAAAAGGTTCTGGTACATTTAACTGGTCGGGAGAAGAAGAATTTTTCACCTCCAAACAAGAGTTTTGGTTTGACACGAATGAACAGACTCTCGTATTTTTTTATGAAAAAGGGAGTGAATATCCTCAGGGAACTTACGAGGTTAAATTTTATGTTGATAAGCAATACATAGGGAATAGCACTTTCGTTATCGAGTAGTAGACCTTACTTCCGCTATTTTTTTATTTATCGGTCTAGAATTTAGCTAATTGTTTGGAGGGTAGTGGGTTTTCTACTACTTTTGCGGTCTGTTTATTTAAATTCCAACAAACACATTAAAAAATGTTCCAAAGAAGTTACGAGACG
>CAYNIK010000282.1:0-2280 GCA_964397145.1 uncultured Limnohabitans sp. | reverse complement strand
AGACGTGCACCACATTGCTTTCGCTATTGGAGGCCACAATATCCAAAAGGCCATCGCCATCCAAGTCAAAAAACTTAACCACATACGGCTTCGCGCTCAAGACCGAGATCGGAATGAGCGTCGCCCGCGTGAGTGTAAAGTTGTTTTCAAAAGGTGTTCCCCTACGGGTCGTATTGTTGAGTAAGTTCACGAAGCCATCGGCTCCATATACCGCATCTAGGGTACCGTTCCCATCAAAATCGGCTACATCTCCCCCGTAAGCAGAGGTCAAGTCAAAACGGGTCGTGCTTTCACGGGTCACAAAAGTAGGCGTGCTTCCTGTGCTCGTATTTCGGGAATAGAAGGGGCGAACCTGTCCTTGCTCCGAAGAAACACCAAATACGTCCAACTTTCCATCTCGGTTGATGTCCAAAGAAAGGAAGGCGCCATTGACTTTGTAGCTTCCGCCCGAGGTCAGCAGGGAGGCGCTTGCCCCTAGTGCAGCCGTAGCATTGCTGCTGGTGTTTGGATTGACAAAGCCTCCATTATTCACATTATTGGAGGCACCAAAATCCTGCTTTCCATCACCATTGAAATCCCCGAACAGAATGCTTCTGGAGGAGTTAGTGGTATAGGTAGGAGAAACCCCGGTAATCGAACGAAGGGTAGCAAAGGTAGCTGCATCCACTTTTCCTGAAGTGGCTGTATTTCTCAAGAGCTGAGGAACACCCGAACTCGCATAACTGATCACGTCCAATTTTCCATCTTCTTCTACATCCACTAGCGCAAACTTGCGGTCAAAACTGGAGGAAAAAGAAGTAGCAAAAGCGATTGGTGCCTCAAAGGCATTATTGGTGAATTGACTTCCCGCATAATCCGTTGCCGAAAGGATTGGATGTACGGGCAAAAAGCGCTGGGTAGAGGTTGCGGTCAACTTGGTCACCGTATTCGTGACTGTAAAGGTGCCTGCATGGGCATGAGCTGGTATCGTAACTACTAAAGAGGTGGCGGTAGCAGACACTACCGTACATTTAGTTCCCCCCAGGTACACGGTATTATTGGAGGCTGTGGGGTCAAAAAATTCTCCAGTTAGCGTTACGTTAGAACCTACTTCTCCACGAACCGCACTAATCGAATTGATGGATGGAATACCCGTATAGGTAAGGGAAACATCATCTATAGCTAGGGTCCCACTGTTGACCCCATTGAACTGATAAACTGGGGTGGGCACCACATAACTTGCCTTTAATCTAATTGTTCCCGTAGTCCCTAAGGGATAAAAAACCACTACTTGTCTGGTACCTTGACCGCTTTGAATGACTGCGGGAGGGTCTACCGTCCAGTTAAAGCTATAGTTCGCTCCTGGCGCGTCCCATAGAATCGTGTTGGTCACCGTCCCGCCTGGGGTGTAGGTGGTTTGGCTTGCAACCAATCGGGGGTTTGTTGGATATACAGTGATCGGAGGGAGTTGGGTTTGGCTATCTTGGAGGATCGCTGACCACTCAAACAATACCCGATAGCTTTCCCCTGGCTCTAAGTTACGAGAAGTAAACGAGACTTGTCTATCTTGGGACAAAGGGTTGGGGTTGGTATACGATGTCCATGCGGGTGTGTTTGCTAAGACCCGATTGATGGTAGTGACATCCGTGTACTTGGCGGTGGTTGAGGGTGCTACAAATTCGGAGGTCTTCGCAAAAAATATGCGAGGCGGATTGGTGGTGAGGGAAGCATTTCGAAAGGAAAAACTCAAGGTAATGGAAGACGCATTGGCGGGTACCACCACATCCTTGTAAAGGTAAATGGTTGAGTTGACGGACTGACGTCCCGTAAGCGTTTGCGAAGAGGCTACATTGGAAACATAAGCTCCATTGCTTCCTGAATTTCGCACTGCCCCACCGATAAACCATTTGTTTTCAGCTGTTGGATGATTCAATATGGTCCAGCCGTGGTTCCCTTCAAAGCCACCATCTGTCGTAGGGTTGATGAGGTAGTTCTGAGCAGAAAGAGAAAATAAAGTACTTATAAAGAAAAGAACTCCTACAAAAAATTTCTTGATGGTATTTGGCCGCATGCTCAACTTGATTTTTTCCTTACTACTACTCATAGAATTCAAGAAAGGAGACTAATGAAAACTCCCTGTTACAAAATTAGCGATTCTTACTTTTGAAGTTTTTCCTCGTTTTTCAAGCGAACATATACGCGTTCGCGGTACAAATACCCATTCACTAGCGTGTCCTTTTTAACTACTTCTACCGAGGCAATTTTAGTGTGAGGAATTGCCTTCAAGGCACTGCCCCACAT
>CAYNIK010000281.1:0-2283 GCA_964397145.1 uncultured Limnohabitans sp. | reverse complement strand
CATATAAGTCAAACTCGGTGGCATCGTATACCTTGACAGTTACAAAATCACCCACGCGACAGTATTGGGTAGCGGCATCAATCAATACCTCATTGTCTACCTCCACGGAATCAAACTCGGTGCGTCCTACAAAATGTCCCCCCTCCTTTTTATCGATCAATACCTTAAAGGTCTTGCCGATTTTTTCTTGGTTGAGGTCGTAACTAATCTGTTCCTGTACCTCCATCAGGTGGTTGGCACGCGCTTGTTTTTCCTCTTGAGAGAGTTTGTCCTCCATCCCAAAGGCATGCGTATTTTCCTCATGCGAATAGGTAAATACACCCAAGCGTTCAAACTTCATGCGCTCCACAAAATCGACCATCTCTTGAAATTCCTTCTCCCCTTCCCCGGGATGCCCAGCAATGAGGGTCGTACGAATCGCTATCTCAGGAATTAGGTCGCGGATGCTGTGAATCAATTCTTCCTGCTTTTCACGGGTAGTTCCTCGGCGCATGGCTTTGAGCACATCTGTAGAACCATGTTGGAGTGGAATGTCTAGGTACTTGCAAATATTCGGACGCTCTTTCATAACCTCGATGACGTCCATCGGAAAACCTGTCGGATAGGCATAGTGGAGTCGAATCCAATCGATCCCTTCCACATCGGACAAGTTGCGAAGGAGATCGGCAAGGTTTCGCTTTTTGTACAAGTCCAAGCCATAGTAAGTCGAATCTTGTGCGATGAGCAACAATTCCTTGGTACCATTGGCTGCCTTGTGCTGGGCTTCCTTGACGAGTTCTTCGATGGGTCTGGAGACATGTCCTCCCCGCATCAACGGGATGGCGCAGAAAGAGCAGGGGCGATCACAACCCTCAGATATCTTCATGTAGGCATAGTGACTGGCATGGGTCAGCAAGCGCTCCCCTACCAATTCATGCTTGTAATCGGCTTTGAATTTTTTCAGAATGGCAGGCAAATCACGGGTTCCAAAAAACGCATCCACCTGTGGAATTTCTTGTTCCAAGTCATCCTTGTACCGCTGCGAAAGGCAGCCCGTCACGTAGACCTTGTCTACCAACCCTTTTTCCTTCGCATCCACGTACTGCAAAATCGTATCGATGGATTCTTGCTTGGCATTGTCAATAAATCCGCAGGTGTTGATGATGATGATGTTGTTGTCCTGACGATCAGATTCGTGGCTGGCATCGATACCATTGCCTTTGAGTTGGGTAAGAAGCACCTCAGAATCCACCAGATTTTTGGAACAGCCCATCGTGATGATGTTGACTTTATCCTTTTTTAATGTTCTTGCTTTCACAGAATTTACATCGATTTGGGAGGACGAAGGTAGGTAAAAAGGCTTGAAAAAGAATAGTTAGCCCGCTTGACTCTTGTTTGGATGCTGCCTTTTCTCCGCTTACTTATCCCTTCTTAACACATTGGTAAAACAACCTTAACGCAGCGTTTGAAAGTGAATATCTAGTAATCTATACTTTCGTACCATACAGCAACTACTTTTTAACTCCTTGCATTTATTTTTAGCCCCCGATGCGAGTCGGGGCGCATTGCAGGGGAGTAAATTCTCCCAAGCCCTTGTTTATTTTTAGCCATTCCCCCTCCAAACCTTTTGGGGTTTATTTGTCTTGGTGTACCTTAGATTCGAAAATTACCCTCTATGGAATTCACCGCCCCAAACGCCCAAAAATTAACTTTTGATCGAAAAAATTATTCCGATGAGACCCTGCTGAAGCTCTACGAATCCTTACTTGTCCCGAGAAGAATTGAAGAGAAAATGCTGATTCTGCTTCGTCAGGGACGGATTTCCAAGTGGTTTAGTGGATGGGGACAGGAAGCCATTTCGATTGGTGCGGTAAATGCCCTTGCTTCGGATGAGTTTATACTTCCCATGCACCGCAATTTGGGCATCTTCACAGGCCGAAACATGCCTTTGGAGCGCCTATTTGCCCAGTTCCAAGGTAAAGAACTGGGCTTTACGAAAGGTAGAGATCGCTCTTTCCATTTTGGAAGCATTGAACACCATGTGGTGGGGATGATTTCTCACCTCGGTCCTCAGTTGGCCATCGCTGATGGGATTGGGTTGGCGCACAAACTTGCAAAAGAAAAAAAAGTCACCCTAGTTTTTTCAGGAGATGGGGCAAGCTCAGAGGGAGACTTTCACGAGGGCTTGAATGTAGCAGCAGTCTGGAAACTACCGGTAATCTTTGTGGTCGAGCACAATGGCTACGGCCTTTCTACTCCTAGCGAGGAGCAGTTTGCCTTTCAATACTTCACTGAAAAGGGCCC
>CAYNIK010000280.1:0-2284 GCA_964397145.1 uncultured Limnohabitans sp. | reverse complement strand
ATGGAAGGCAAAAAGGTAAACAAGTAGGTCATCACGACTCCAGGACGGGCAGATATTACCGCACCATCCGATGGGCTATAGTTGATATCCTTGTTGTAGACCATTCGGAAGTCATAAGAGAATGGATTTTTCCTACCATACAGGTTGTATACTCCAAAATTCCAACTGCCTTTCCATTTCCTTCCTTGATCTGGATTTTTCCAAGTGACGGAGGCGTCTAAGCGGTGGTAGTCTGGAAATCGATTTTCATTTCGAAAATCCGAATAGAGCGGCATGGACTGGTTATCCACGACGTAGGACCCCACAGGAAAGGATACCGCCTGCCCGGTAGAATACACAAAGGTAAAACTACTACTCCAAGCGGGAGAAAATTGGTGGTTGAGCACCAAAGAAAGGTCATGCGGCCTGTCAAATCGGGGATTGTAGGGGCGATCTTTACTGATGCCATCGATCTGTCTCCAGGCTCGAGACCAGGTGTACCCCAGCCAGCCGGTGGTCTTACCCTTATTTTTGCGAAGCAAGAACTCCGCTCCATAAGCCCAGCCGCGCCCACTCAATAGTTCAGTTTCCACCTGATCCGAAAGCAGGATCCGCGCGCCATTGCGCAGGTCGATTACCTGATCCAAATCCTTGTAATACCCCTCTACGGATAGTTCCCAGCGGTTTTGATCAAAGTTACGAAAGGCACCAAGCGAGATTTGATCCGAACGGATGGGGCGAATGTACTGTCCGGCCAAAACCCAACGATCAATGGGGAGACCTGCCGAACTGTTGGAAGCAATCTGTACGTATTGATAATTGCGGTTGTAGGCCAACTTCAGTGAAAATTCAGGCTGAATTAGGTACCGAAAAGCGATTCGTGGTTCCAACCCTTGGTAGCGCTGCATGAGTTCTCCTTTTCCATAAAAGACAGAGTCTGAAGGATCCACATCCGGATTCGGAGCATTGTTTGGGTATTGGTATACTTTTCCTTCCCCCACTTGCGAATAGACGCCCTGCCGAAGGCCTAGTTCGGCAGTCAACTTATCCGAAAACTCTTGCGTGATCCCGACAAAGGCATTGCCCAACAGCCCTTGCACGCCTTGCGTTTGTCGGCGGATAATGGGATTATTGGGTGCAGGTTTCAGGTCCGTGGGGGCAAAATGATACACCTGCCCATGCGCTCCCCAAAATACAGTACTCTTGGAAGCCAGCACCCGCGTCCAAGTGGCCTTTATCCCTGACTCAGAAAGGGAATTAGTCCAGTCAAAGCCATTTTCTTCATTGTCAAACTTCACTTGATAACTATACCTCGAATGATAGCCTTGCAAGTCAAAGTAGGAACTATCGGAGTTTACTCGATTCCAGTTGATGGCAGAAACCCAGTTTTCCCATCCCAAGGCAAACTGTCCGTCCAAGCCTAGCAAATCACTGCCTTGGTAGCTGCTTAAAGAAAGTTTGTCTTTGTCACTCAAGGTAAAGGCAGCCTTTCCATTCAAATCGTAAAAGTTGAGTTGGTTGTTTTTGATGTCTGGATTGGAAGAAAGCTTCAAAAAGAGGTCTGCGTAGGTGCGTCTTCCACTAATCAGAAAACTTGATTTTTCTCCCAACAGTGGGCCATGAAGCGTGAGTCTAGATGAAATGGTTCCAATACCTCCTTCCCCACGAATCCGATCCCGCTCCCCTTCACGTAAGGTCACATCAATCAGGGCAGAAGCTCTACCTCCAAAACTGGACGGCATATTGCCTTTGAAGAGGTCTACCTTTTTGAGACCATCCGGATTAAATACGGAGAAAATCCCAAAAAAGTGGGAAGCATTGTAAACGGGAGCACCATCCACCTGCACTAAATTTTGATCGGCAGATCCCCCGCGCACAAAAAGTCCGGCAGTTCCTTCACCTGCGGATTTGACGCCCGGAAGTAATTGAAGGCTGCGCAGGAGGTCTACTTCACCAAACAAGGCCGGCAAAGATTGGAGGGTTTCCATCGAAAGGGTGGACTTCCCTAATTCTAGATTTTTAACCTGCTCATCCCCTCTCCGTTCTTGTATCAAGATTTCTTCCAAGGAAAGGTCTTCTGACTTTAGGTAAAATCGCTGCACTTTTTCCAAGTCTTTTGCTTGAATTGTGCGAATGGATTTTTCATAACCGAGATAGGAAAGAATGATCTTTGCGGGCAGTGCGGGTGCTTTTAGCGAAAAATCACCTTCCAAATCTGTTGTCGTGCCTTGTTGAGGCTGCCCTTCCCAATAAACAGCTGCTCCCACAAGTGGCTGCTGATTGGAAGCATCAAAAACCTGGCCTT
>CAYNIK010000279.1:0-2287 GCA_964397145.1 uncultured Limnohabitans sp. | reverse complement strand
AATTCCGGCGGCATCTGTCGCTACGGGTTTTTCCATAAAAATCTGCTTGCCTTGCCGCACAGCCTCCTCAAAATGAGAGGGGCGGAAGCCTGGAGGAGAGGCTAAAATCACCACATCCGCTTCGGCAATAGCCTTCTTGTAGGCATCAAATCCAACAAACCGTCGCTCCTGAGGCACATCCACTTTGTCCTTGCCATACTTTTCAATAATAGGTTTGTAACTGCCCTCCAGTCGATCGCCAAAGGCATCTGCCATCGCCACCAACTTTATCGGATGCCCAGTATCAAAGGCTTGAAACACAGCGCCAGTACCTCTTCCTCCACAGCCAATCAAGGCCAGCTTGAGCGTATTTTGTGGGGCAGCATAGGCTCCTGGAACCAAAAAGGAGGGAGCGAGCAAACCTCCCGTCAGCAAGGCGGAGGTCTTCATAAATTCTCGACGATTGGGATTTTTTTTCATAGGGAGGTGAGTTTGGGTTCAGTAATCGACAATAGGTGCCTGCGTATAATAGGCAAAAATTTCTTCGGGAGAGGGTGGAATCAAGGGACGAACAAGCCGCATACCCACAAAAGGGGCTTCTGGGAACCACCACTGACTTTTTGGAATTTGGGGATCTATTCGCTTCCATACGGGATCAGAATACTCCCGGTAGGAAGATCCCATACTGGCTTCAGAAGACGCAAAATTTCCTCCTCTCAGCGCATGTGGATAAAGTTTTGTGGCTCGATTGACGGGATTTTTCGCTGTGGATTTGCTGTAAAAATCAGGGGCATATTGGTCAATCACCCATTCACTCACATTGCCATACATGTCATGCAGCCCCCAAGGGTTGGGCTTTTTGGTTCCGACCACCTGCGTAGTTTGGTTGCTATTGCCTGCATACCAGGCATAGTCTCCAAGGGCATCAGGAGCTGCGCCAAAGAAAAACCGACCCTCTGATCCCGCTCTGGCTGCATATTCCCACTCTGCTTCGGTGGGAAGTCGGTAGAAAATCCCAGTCTTTAGGTACAGCCAATGGCAGTATTGAAGGGCTCCATACTGAGTCATCCCTACAGCAGGCTTTCCTTCCTTACCCATGCCAAAGGTCATATCTAGGTAGGGCAAACTCGGACGCGAAAGTGCATCGACCCGTGCGGGCACCCCTCCTTCGGTGATGGTTTGTTCGTACTGCTTGTCCAGAAAAAGTTCAAAGGCATCCCAGGTCACTTCATGGGTTCCCATCCAGAAGGCATCAAGCTGTACTTGATGACGTGGTTGCTGGTCGGGGAAAGAGGAATCTGCTGATCCCATCCAAAAGCTGCCGGCCGGAATCGGGGCCATGTCAAAAGAAACCGATGTGCCAACTAGAGTTTGGGTGTAGGGCTCAAATACGGGAGCTGGATTGAGTTGAAAACTCATCAAGCTCACAAATAAAAGGCCAAGGATTTTTTTCATCAGGTCAGCGGATACGACATCCCCCTGAAAATACAAATTTTCTTGGAGTCAAAACTACGCATGTGATAAATGGTCCCCCGTTTTTCTGAGTAGCTTAAAAAATCGAACCTCAAACTCAGATTTGCCGAATGGAGGAGAAAAAAATAAAGGAAGAAGGGTTAAAGCCGCTTGACCACCTCTTTTTTGGGTAATCGCAAGGCCCACATTCCCCGCAGGTCTCCAAGTGCATAGCCGGTAGCAGGATCTTGAGGATACTGCTGCTTGAGTTTGGCAGCGGTTTCGGGAGTGATATCCTTTTTGGAATCGCCATGGCAACTTAAGCAAAGGGCATTGGCCATTAGGATGGGCTTGGTGTAGAGCAGGACCTCCCCATTCTCGACTTTTTGGATATTTGGATCACTTGAAATCTTATTTTCCGCATTGTAGGCGTAGGCGTCCAAGAGTGGGAGTTCCTGTGCATTGGGGGCATCTGCAGGATTTCTGGGTTGGGACGATACTCGGCGAAGGGTCACCGCATGTTTGGCTCCCAAAGATTCCAGAATAGGCAAGGCATTGACCTTACAAAAATCAATCGCCCCTGCAGGTCCATTGGCTGCAATTGCCGCTTGCAATTGAGCAGTCAATTGCGCTTGTGCTTCCTGAGTGATGGAATCCCCCCAGACCATGGCTTCCTCTATAATCACCACCTCAGTAATTCGTTTCACATCATTGTTGAGTTGCACCTCATCAAAGGCTTCCTTAGACACCCGCTCCTGAGGACCGCAGGAGAATAGTAGGATAAGGAGAAAGAAGAAGTTTTTCATAAGGTACGAGTTTAAATAGAAACAAGATACAAGAGCCAAGAGATTAGACT
>CAYNIK010000278.1:0-2292 GCA_964397145.1 uncultured Limnohabitans sp. | reverse complement strand
TCGAGGCGCTCAAAAGTGACAACCTCTTCTGGAGAATGACTGCACAGCGCTTGATTGTAGAGCGTAAAGAAAAATCACTGCTAGAGGATCTGTATGGGATTATTGAAAACACCTCTCAAGATAAATTGGGGCTCAATGGACCTGCAATCAATGCACTTTGGGCTTTGCATGGCTTGGGCGAACTGAGTGGCAAAAATTCAGCAGCCAATGACGTGGTGGTCAATGCACTCAAACACCCCTCTGCAGCAGTTCGCAAAAATGCACTTCGTGTACTCCCTCGAACCGAAGCTTCTTTAAAGGCTATCCTTGCTGCAGGTGTCTTGGAAGATGCGGATTTGCATACGCGTAAAGATGCCTTCTTGGCGCTTTCGGAAATGCCAACCTCTGCAGAGGCTGCCAAAAAATTGGTTGCACTGGCACAAGTAGCTGAAAATGGAGCAGACCCTTTCTTGCCTCAGGCTATCTTCGCTGCGGTATTGACTCACCCAGCTGAATTTGCGAAGCGTGATGCCAAGGCAGCGATTCAGGCATCAGGGGAAACCAAACTTCCACTTTCGGATCGAATCAGCCGAAGTTTGGTGGCAGAACAGTACCCATTGGATCAACGAAACAGCATCTTATTCCCGCCCGATGTGACCGGTAAGGAAATTGGTGTCCGTATCATCCTTTCCAAAGGAGAAAACCCCTTGGAAGGTGTCCTGATGGCTCAAGGAAATAATACGAATGGGTACAGCTTGTACATCTACCAGGATGCGTTGCACTTTGCTGTGGCCCAGGAAGGTAAATTAACCCTGCTGTCTTCTAAAAAGGCATTGCCCTCCGTTCAGTTTACCGTGGATGCTACGCTCCTTGCTGATGGAAGTCTTTCCCTACAAATCAATGGTGAGGAAGTCGCCAAGGGTAAAACCAAGGGGCTATTTACCCAAGCTTTGAGCCCAAATCGAGTACGTGTGGGATCGAACGATAGCCGAAATGTAGTGGGCAAGTACGAGGGCACTTGGTGGTTTGGAGGACGATTGAGCAACGCCTCTACCCTATCGTTGAAGCAACCGGGTAGCGACATTGCCTTGGTAGCTAGTTTACCCGCTGCAACAACTGCTCAAGGGGGAACAGTCATCAAATTGGGCGTGATTCCCCACGAAATGAAATTTGATAAGCCTTCCTTTACCGTACAAGCAGGGACTCAGGTGACCATCGATTTTGAAAACTTGGATTTCATGCAGCACAACTTGGTAATTGGCAAGAAAGGAAGCATGGAAACGATTGGAAAGGCGGCTGATGAACTGGCAAGAAATCCTAAGGGAGCAGAACTAAATTATGTTCCTGAAATTCCAGAAGTGATCGTAGCCACGGTACTCGTCAATCCTGAGGGTAAGGAAACGTTGGTATTCACTGCACCCTCAGAACCAGGAGAATACCCATTTGTGTGTACCGTTCCAGGCCACTGGAGAATCATGAATGGCATTATGGTCGTACGAAAATAAGCCATGGCACTATCCGTAACATTCGGGGTCAGCACTTGGCTATGGACCTCGCCTTTCAATCGGGATACAGTAGCCTTATTTTCAAAAATTAAGGACTATGGTTTCGATGCTGTTGAAATTCCGGTGGAAGACCCTTCGTTGATTGACATAAAGTTAGTCAAACAAGCACTGCAAGCGCATGGGCTCAAGCCCATCATCTGCGGAGCATTTGGTCCTACCCGTGACTTTACCCACGATGACCCGAGCTATCACCAGACCAGTTTGGATTACCTAGAGGCCTGTTTTCAGATTGGAGCAGAATTAGGTGCCAGCTTTGTGGCAGGCCCTATGTATTCCGCTGTAGGAAAAGCTAGATTGGTGTCTCCTGAACAACGGCAGTTGGAATGGGATCGAGCCGTACGCAACTTACAGAAAGCTTGCAAACGGGCTGGAGAATTTGGTCTTGAGCTTGGCATCGAAACACTCAATCGCTTTGAAACGGACTTGATCAATACCAGTGAAGATTTGATGCGCTTGATTCGTGACATTAATGAGCCTCAAGCCAAGGCAACTTTAGATGGGTTTCACCTGAACATTGAAGAACCTAGCTTGGAAGCAGCCATTCGCCGTGTAGGAGACAAATTGATTCATGTTCAGGTGTCCGAAAATTACCGGGGTACTCCGGGTACTGGACAGACCAATTGGGCTGCTTGGAAACGAGGTTTGGAAGCCATCAACTACCAAGGTTGTATATCCATTGAAAGTTTTACCCCCCAAGTACAGGAACTGGCTGGAGCGGTCTGTATTTGGAAGCCTTTGGTACCTAGCC
>CAYNIK010000277.1:0-2293 GCA_964397145.1 uncultured Limnohabitans sp. | reverse complement strand
AAAGGGAATCACCGGGCTGATGCGTACAAAGAAGACGAGTCCGGCTGGCTGTTCTGTTCTCCGCTCTATTTCCTCTTTCAGGCTAGGATGACGCGCATAGAGTAGGGTTCGGAAATCTGCATTGAGCCACTTGCCCAAGGCGTAGCCCAATACATTTGCCAGGAGGTAGGCAATGACGAGATGGGGAAATACGGTCCATCCCCAGAAGAATCCGGAGGCCATTGCCGTCAGCGTGGTGGGGAGAAAAGCGAGTCCAACGAGAAGGGCTAGGGTCAGGGTCAATAGGATGTGATTGCCAATTCCTATCACCGTAATTTGTTCCAGTTCTTGGTAGCGAGTGCTGAGCAAAAGCGAACCGATCAGCGGGACACAGCTGACCCAAATCCAGCCAAGCGTTGTGCTGGGGTGGCTTCGGAAGTAGCGGACCAAGTCCTTGAAAATGCTGTCCTTTTTTGTCATCTTTGACTCGCTTTTGAAGTAAAAGCCAGCAAGTTTAGCACCTAGTATTGGAATTGCATTCATTTCTCCAAAATAGGTTTTGAATTCTATGTAAACCCAACCCTCCTAAATCCACTTTAGATGAAATTTGGTACCAAAGCCATTCACGCGGGAGTAGCCCCGGATCCTTCCACAGGAGCCATCATGACTCCCATCTTTCAGACTTCTACTTACGTTCAAAAATCTCCTGGAGACCATCTGGGTTACGAATACAGCCGAACGCACAATCCTACCCGTACTGCCTTGCAACAGAGCTTGGCAGCTTTGGAAAATGGGAAACACGGGATTTGCTTCTCTTCTGGCCTAGGCGCTATCGATTCGGTCATCAAGTTGTTTAATCCAGGAGACGAGATCATCTCGACCAATGACCTGTATGGTGGTACCTACCGCTTGTTTACCAAGGTATTCGAGCGCTACGGCATCAAATTCCATTTTGTGTCCATGGCCGATCCCGAGGCGCTTTCTTCGCTAGTCAACGAGCGGACCAAGCTAGTTTGGGTGGAGACACCGACCAATCCGATGATGAACATCATCGACCTGAAGGCCATGGCCGCTTTTTCCAAGAAGCACGGACTGCTCTTGGCAGTGGACAATACCTTCGCTTCTCCTTACCTACAGAATCCCCTAGACCTGGGAGCAGATATTGTCATGCACTCCGTGACCAAGTACCTAGGTGGGCACTCCGATGTGGTGATGGGAGCCTTGATTGTAAATGACGATGAGCTTGCTTCTCGCTTGGTCTTTTTGCAAAATGCCTGTGGAGCCACTCCTGGACCTCAGGATTGTTTCTTGGTGCTTCGCGGCATCAAAACGCTGCACCTTCGCATGGAGCGGCACTGCCAAAATGGAAGAGTGATTGCAGAATTTTTACGCAATCATCCCAAGGTAGCCAAGGTTTATTGGCCAGGGTTTGAAGATCATCCAAATCATGGGGTTGCGAAGAGCCAAATGCGCGACTTTGGGGGCATGATTTCGTTTACGCTTGTGGGCAATCAGCTTTCAGATGCCAAAAAGGTGATGGAGAATTTCCACCTCTTTGCTTTGGCAGAATCCTTAGGTGGAGTGGAGTCGCTATGCGGACATCCTGCTAGCATGACCCATGCCTCCATTCCAAAGGAGGAGCGTGAAAAGGTGGGTTTGGTGGATTCCTTGATCCGACTCAGTGTAGGGGTGGAGGATGTAGAAGACCTCAAAAAAGACCTTGCGGACGCCTTAGCTATAATTTAATTATCCGCGATTTTCTTCGCAAGTTTTAATCCTTTGTGCACGATGCGGATAATTGACCACAGACGACAGACCACGGTCCACAGCCTATTGAATTGAACTTTCAACCTAATTTCCTTTGGTTACTTGCAAAAAAGCAATTAACAGTAAAAGAGTTAATTTCAAGGAATCCCTGCTGCTAACCGCGGTGGGGATTTTTTCTGACTATTCGCTTTGTCACACGTAATGAAAGAAAAAAATAAGGTTTGAAGTTCAATTAGGTGGGCTGTGGTCTGTGGACAGTTGACGATTATCCGCAGTATTTCAAAAAGATTTTAAGCTACTGGTTGGATTGCGGATAATCCTATTTTTTGATTCCGGATGAGTTAGTTCCCTACTTTTCGAAGAAGGCTAAGTGCTTGTTTTTCTAGGGAAGCGGTCAGGCTTTTCTTTTCCACTTTCAGCTCCTTTACCCAGTCTAGGTATTTTTTGGATACTTCTTCCTGTTGTCCGATAAAGTGCGTCAAGCTTTGAAGATTGAGGTGGTTGGCATACCAGGGTTTTAATCCATTTTTCAGGCGTTCCAGTTCCT